>NZ_CABTJS010000161.1:0-32618 GCF_902485085.1 uncultured Kluyvera sp. | reverse complement strand
GCTTCTGATTTTAATTGGTTGCGGGGGCCAGATTTGAACTGACGACCTTCGGGTTATGAGCCCGACGAGCTACCAGGCTGCTCCACCCCGCGTCCGTGGATGCGCACTATACTCTGCTCAGCATTTGTTGCAACTATTTTTGTGGCAAATCACTCATTTTTTTATAACTTGTACGTATGTGGCGCAATTTGCGTTTTTTTTGTGCGAATTGGTAACTGGGCTTCGCGTTCGCATTTAAATACCCCTGGGGGTTTGTTATCTTCACCGGGCACTTTCGATAATGCGGAATACAAAATACCATGAAAGGACGTTGGGCCAAATATGTGGCAACGGGTGCAATGCTGGCGATGCTGGCTGCCTGTTCGTCAAAACCGACCGATCGCGGTCAACAGTATAAAGACGGGAAACTCACCCAGCCTTTCTCACTCGTGAATCAACCTGATGCCGTCGGCGCGCCAATTAACGCGGGCGACTTTGCGCAGCAGTTAAATGAGATTCGTAACGCCTCTCCGCGCCTCTACGGCAACCAGAGCAACCTTTATAGCGCCGTGCAGCAGTGGCTGCTCGCGGGCGGCGACACCCGCACCATGCGCCAGTACGGCATTGACGCCTGGCAGATGGAAGGGACCGACAACTACGGCAACGTGCAGTTTACCGGCTACTACACGCCGGTTGTCCAGGCACGTCATACACGTCAGGGCGAATTCCAGTACCCAATCTACCGTATGCCGCCGAAGCGCGGCAAGCTGCCGTCCCGCGCGAGCATTTATGCCGGTGGGCTGAGCGATAACTACATACTGGCCTACAGTAATTCGCTGATGGATAACTTCATCATGGACGTGCAGGGCAGCGGCTATATTGATTTCGGCGACGGCTCGCCGCTGAACTTCTTTAGCTACAGCGGCAAAAACGGCTGGCCCTATAAAAGTATCGGCAAGGTACTGATCGATCGCGGTGAAGTGAAGCGTGAAGATATGTCGATGCAGGCGATCCGTCACTGGGGCGAAACCCACAGCGAAGCGGAAGTCCGCGAGCTGCTGGAGCAGAACCCGTCATTCGTCTTCTTTAAACCGCAGTCGTTTGCTCCGGTGAAAGGCGCCAGCGCCGTGCCGCTGATTGGCCGCGCTTCTGTGGCGTCTGACCGCAGCATTATTCCGCCGGGCACCACGCTGCTGGCTGAAGTGCCGCAGCTCGACAATAACGGTAAGTTTAACGGCCAGTACGAGCTGCGCCTGATGGTGGCGCTGGACGTCGGCGGCGCGATTAAAGGCCAGCACTTTGACATCTACCAGGGCATCGGCCCGGATGCCGGGCACCGTGCGGGCTGGTATAATCACTACGGACGCGTATGGGTGCTGAAGACAGCGTCCAACGGCGGGAATGTGTTTAGCGGTTAAGTCCGTGATTTCCCCGGCGTCTTGTAGCCCGGCCGAGCAACGCGACGCCGGGAACGCTCGATATCAATGAATTTGAGGTTTTATGTCTGTGGTTATCAGTGGCGCCTGGCGCCAGCGTTTTGGCGGCACGGCACGTTTGTACGGTGAAAAAGCGCTACAGGTCTTTGCTGACGCGCATGTGTGCGTGGTCGGTATTGGCGGCGTAGGCAGTTGGGCGGCGGAAGCGCTGGCGCGTACCGGCATCGGTGCGATCACGCTTATCGACATGGATGACGTGTGCGTTACCAACACCAACCGTCAGATCCACGCCCTTGGCGGCAACGTCGGGCTGGCGAAAGCGGAAGTGATGGCCGATCGTATTCGCCTGATAAACCCTGAGTGCCGCGTCACCGTGGTGGACGATTTCGTCACGCCGGATAACGTCGCCGAGTACATGGGCGCGGGCTACAGCTACGTGGTGGACGCTATCGACAGCATTCGCCCGAAAGCCGCGCTGATTGCCTACTGCCGTCGCTATAAAGTCCCATTGGTTACTACCGGCGGCGCGGGCGGACAGATTGACCCAACTCAAATTCAGGTAAGCGATCTGGCGAAAACCATCCAGGATCCGCTGGCGGCGAAGCTGCGTGAGCGGCTGAAAAGCGATTTTGGCGTGGTGAAGAACAGCAAAGGCAAGCTCGGCGTCGACTGCGTGTTCTCAACTGAAGCGCTGGTTTACCCGCAGGCGGATGGTTCGGTCTGTGCAATGAAAAGCACGGCGGAAGGGCCGAAGCGGATGGACTGCGCCGCTGGATTCGGTGCAGCGACGATGGTCACCGCCACTTTTGGCTTCGTGGCGGTTTCCCATGCGCTGAAGAAAATGCTCGCGAAAGCGGAGCGTCAGGCTAGCGTCTGACGCGCGGCTTCCATCATTGCCTCGCTCAGGGCCATCAGGCCCTGAGAGCGAGAGGCGCTCAGTTGACCGCGTAGCCCCAGTTCATCAAACAGGTTGAGCGGATCGTCTGCCAGAATCTCCGCTGGCTGTTTGCCTTCCGCCGCCGTCAGCAGCACCGCCAGCAGCCCACGTACAATCCTTCCTTCGCTATCGCCAAAGAAGTGCAGCGTGCCGTCTGGAGATTGGGTATAGCCCAGCCAGACGCGGTTTTCGCAGCCGGGGATCTCGCGCGCCTGCGCTTTAAGCTCGTCCGACAGCGCTGGAAGCTGTTTTCCTAACAGGATCAGCTGGCGGTATTTCTCTTCCCACTGCGAAAGCGCCGCAAACTGTTTTCGTAACGTTTCAGGCGTTACGGTGGTGCCGAACGGGTGCCCGGCGAGTGAAGGCGTCGTCATTAGTCCACCAGAAGTTCGAGCGCACGGTCGACGGCGCTGACCAGCGCCTGTACGTCGTCCTGCGTATTGTAAGGGGCAAACGAGGCGCGCAGCGTACCGCTCACGCCCATTGCCGCCAGCAGCGGTTGAGCGCAGTGCTGACCGGCGCGCAGCGCAATGCCGTATTCCGCCAGCAGCGTCACCATATCGCTGTGGTGAACGCCAGCAAAATCAAAGGCCAGCAGGCTGGAGTCCTGACAGCGGAAAGAGCGGAAGCCCGGGCGTTTTGCCAGTTCTTCCTCCGCAAGCGTCGCCAGACCCCGGCTCCAGGATTCGGCCTGTACCATGTCGATATCGGACAGCCACTCCAGTGCCGCGCTGAGGCCAATCACCCCGGCAACGTTTGGCGTACCGGCCTCCAGACGATAAGGCACCGGCTGAGTGGTGAAACCGTCGAAGGTCACTTCGCTGATCATTTTGCCGCCGCCGAGCCACGGCGTCATGGCGTCGAGCAGCTCGCTTTTGCCGTACAAGGCGCCAATGCCGGTGGGCCCGTAGAGCTTATGGCCGGAAAAGGCGTAGAAGTCGATATCCAGCGCCTGCACATCTGCCGGGAAGTGGACGGCACCTTGCGCCCCGTCGACCATCACGACCATATTCGACTGATGGGCGAGCGCGATAGCGCGGGCCAGGTCCGGGCAACCGCCGGTGACGTTGGACATTTGCCCCAGCGCCAGAATACGGCTGCGTGGGGTGATCAGAGCGGTGAGTCGTTCAATATCGGGCAGGCGGTCTGCGCCCAGCGGCAGCTGGACTATTTTTGCGCCGGTCTGTTCAGCCACCATCAGCCATGGCACCAGGTTGGCATGGTGCTCGGCGACGCTGACGATGATTTCATCGCCCGGCTGCAGGCGAGGGCGTGCATAGCACTGGGCCACCATATTGATGGCTTCGGTGGTACCGCGCGTCCAGACGATATCCTTGCCGCTTGGCGCGTTGAGCCAGCGGGCCACCTGGTCGCGTGCGGCTTCATAGCGTGCCGTCAGGCGCTGCGCTTCGGCAAACTGGCTGCGGTGGACGTTACCCGCGCTCAGCGAGTAGAAATGCGTCGTCGCCTCGATGACCGCCTGCGGTTTTAACGCGGTGGCGGCGCTATCAAGGTACACCCCGGCATCGTGCAGGGCGGGAAACTGGGCGCGAAACTGCGCTGGGGAGAAGGCGTTCATGGAATTCCTCATATCAATAAGGAGATCGTCGCGCAAAATGCGCGTTGATACAAGGCTTGTGCTCATCGTCGGAATTATCCGGAACTGCATACGAAGCCGCGTCAGTGTCTTATGCTGTTTAGTGTTGGGGAAAAATTAATCCCTGTTGTTAATCTAATATTGAATAGCATAAGTCGCTTTAAGGAGAACAAAATGAAAAAGACTGCCGCCGTACTCTCTGCCTGTATGCTGACTTTCGCGCTGAGCGCCTGCGCGGGGCCGAACTACGTGATACACACCAATGATGGCCGAAGCATCGTGTCTGAAGGGAAACCTCAGACGGATAATGATACTGGTTTGATTTCGTATAAAGATGCGAACGGTGTGAAACAGCAGATTAACCACAGCGAAGTGAAAGAGATGGTTGCGCTGGAGAAATAAAAAGGCGATCGTCCAGGCAAAAAAAAGCACCGCAATTAGGCGGTGCTACATTAATCACTATGGACAGACAGGGTAAATGTACAGGAAGTGAAAAAGGGTAGCCTTGCTACCGTGATCTGAATTGCAGACCAATTGCAAACACAACAACACAACATCACAACCGTAAGCCAAAAGCCCTTCAGAACACGCATTCCAAAAAAAGCTTCTCGTTCCGGCTCAGGAAGTGCCGCCATGATAGGTATTTGCTGGTAGAAGCTCAACGGACAAATTATAATGGCTCAGATAAAAAAAACTAATAGGTTAACTGTTGTTTCCTATTTGTTAAAATCAATTAACAATTGAGTTCTGGGACCATGTCAAAGCGTTTGCCACCACTTAATGCATTACGTGTATTTGATGCAGCCGCACGCCATTTAAGCTTCACTCGCGCGGCCGATGAGCTTTTTGTGACGCAGGCCGCAGTAAGCCACCAAATCAAGTCTCTTGAGGATTTTCTGGGGTTGAAGCTGTTTCGGCGGCGCAATCGTTCTCTGCTTTTGACCGAAGAAGGGCAGAGCTATTTTCAGGACATCAAAGAGATCTTTTCGCAATTAACAGAGGCAACGCGTAAACTACAGGCACGAAGCGCGAAAGGGGCGTTAACCGTTAGTTTATTGCCCAGTTTTGCTATTCAGTGGCTGGTGCCGCGTCTCTCAAGCTTTAACTCAGCTTATCCGGGAATTGATGTCAGAATCCAGGCCGTAGACCGTCAGGAAGACAAGCTGGCGGACGATGTCGACGTGGCGATTTTTTATGGCCGCGGCAACTGGCCGGGGCTGCGCGTGGAAAAACTGTACGCCGAGTATCTGCTCCCCGTCTGTTCTCCGCTGCTGCTGACCGGCGAGAAAGCGTTAAAAACGCCCGCTGACCTGGCAAAACACACGCTGCTGCACGATGCTTCACGCCGCGACTGGCAAACGTATACGCGCCAGCTGGGGCTCACTCATATTAACGTACAACAGGGACCGATCTTCAGCCATAGCGCCATGGTGCTACAGGCTGCCATCCACGGACAGGGGGTTGCGCTCGCGAATAACGTGATGGCGCAGTCGGAGATTGAGGCAGGCCGTCTGGTGTGCCCGTTTAATGATGTTCTGGTCAGTAAGAATGCGTTTTATCTGGTTTGTCATGACAGTCAGGCTGAACTGGGTAAAATAGCGGCCTTTCGTCAGTGGATTCTGGCGAAAGCGGCGAATGAACAAGAAACGTTCCGTTTCCGTTACGAACAATAAATGAATTTAGGGTAATACCATGACCAGCCGTTTTATGCTGATTTTTGCCGCAATCAGTGGCTTTATTTTTGTCGCACTGGGCGCGTTTGGCGCGCACGTGCTGAGTAAATCGTTGGGCGTTGTCGAAATGGGTTGGATCCAGACCGGTCTGGAATATCAGGCATTTCACACGTTGGCGATTTTTGGACTGGCGGTCGCGATGCAGCGCCGCATTAGTATCTGGTTCTACTGGAGCAGCGTATTTCTGGCGCTGGGCACCGTGATGTTCAGCGGTAGCCTGTACTGCCTTGCGCTCTCCCATTTACGCCTGTGGGCGTATGTTACCCCGGTGGGCGGCGTCAGCTTCCTTGCCGGTTGGATTTTGATGTTGATTGGTGCCATTCGACTTAAGCGTAAGGGTGTTGTTCATGAATAAGGTTGTGCTGTATTGCCGCCCTGGGTTTGAGAAAGAGTGTGCTGCGGAAATTACTGATAAAGCCGGTCGCCGCGAAGTGTTTGGCTTTGCGCGCGTTAAAGATAACTCCGGCTATGTGATTTTCGAATGCTATCAGGATGGGGACGCCGACAAGCTGGCGCGTGAGCTGCCGTTTAGCTCGCTGGTGTTTGCCCGCCAGATGATTGTGGTTGGCGAACTGCTGAAAGATTTACCTGCCGAAGACCGCGTAACGCCGGTTGTCGGTATGCTGCAAGGCGTGGTGGAGAAAGGTGGCGATCTGCGCGTTGAAGTGGCAGACACCAATGAAAGCAAAGAGCTGATGAAGTTCTGCCGTAAGTTCACCGTGCCGCTGCGTGCTGCGCTACGCGAAGCTAACGTGCTGGCGCCGTACGAGACCACTAAGCGTCCGGTGGTGCACGTGTTCTTTATTGCGCCGGGCTGCTGTTATACCGGGTACTCCTATAGCAACAACAACTCACCGTTCTACATGGGGATTCCACGCCTGAAGTTCCCGGCCGATGCCCCAAGCCGCTCAACCCTGAAGCTGGAAGAGGCGTTCCACGTCTTTATCCCGGCCGACGAGTGGGACGAGCGTCTGGCAAACGGCATGTACGCGGTCGATCTGGGCGCGTGCCCTGGCGGTTGGACCTATCAATTGGTGAAGCGCAACATGTGGGTCTCCTCCGTGGATAACGGCCCGATGGCGCAGAGCCTGATGGACACCGGCCAGGTGACCTGGCTGCGTGAAGATGGTTTCCGCTACCGCCCAACCCGCAGCAACATCTCGTGGATGGTGTGCGATATGGTTGAGAAGCCGGCGAAAGTGGCGGCGCTGATGGCCGATTGGCTGGTGAACGGCTGGTGCCGTGAGACCATCTTCAACCTCAAGCTGCCGATGAAAAAGCGCTATGAAGAGCTGTCGCAGAACCTGGCGCACATCCAGGCAAGGCTTGATGAAAACGGGATTAACGCCCAGATTCAGGCGCGCCAGCTGTACCATGACCGCGAAGAAGTGACCGTTCACGTACGCCGTCTGTGGGCCGCCGTCGGCGGTCGTCGCGACGAGCGTTAATGATTGTAGCCCGGCCGAGCGCAGCGACGCCGGGGTTAGCTCCGAGCCTGCATCGGGGGCGGCGTTATCGGTTAAGCCTTAGCTGCTGCAAATTGCCATCGATATGCAAATCTGTCTCCAGCCGCGCGATATCGCGGCATAAAAACGCCATCTCCTGGTGTTCAATCAGTTTCTTGCGCCACTTCTCCGGGACATCATCCAGATGCGCATACAGCGCCTCCAGCGTCGGGAACTGCGTTAACAACTGGGTAGCTCTCTTTGGGCCAATCCCCGCCACTCCCGGCACCTTCGAGCTGCTGATCCCAGCAAGCCCCCAGTAGTCCGGCAGTTGATGCGGCTGGACGCCGAACTCTTTTTCGATAAACGGCACGTCGAGCCAGCGCTTCTGGAAATAGTCGCGAATGCGCAGGTTGGGCGAGAGCAGCTGGCAGTAGCCTTTATCGGTGGAGACGATGGTGGCCTGATGGCCTGCTCCAGCGACTTTCACCGCCAGCGTTGCCGCTAAATCATCGGCTTCGTTTCCGCTGGAAACCCAGCAGCGCACGCCGCGTAGCTCGAAGGCAGCGCGCAGCGCGGGCATTTCAGCATGCAGGTCGTCTGGCATGGGCGGACGGCCCGCTTTGTAGTCAGGAAGGCGCTGGTGACGCCAGCCGCTATTGCGCGCCTCGTCGTCAAACACCGCCACCGCGTGAGTCGGCTGGCTGTGGGCAATCAGCAGATCCAGCGCGTGCTGGCAGGTTTCCACACAAGGGGAACCCTGAACGGCATGGATACGGCGTATCAGGTTGAGTGCATCAACAATCAGCAAATGGACGGCCACAGGTGTTCTCCCTAACGATTCGAGCGACAAGGGTAACATTCACGGCACAGTGAGGCTATTGGCGAGGGATAAAACGGGAAGAGGCCTCGCAAAACTGCACGAGGCCTCTGGGGGGGATGACGCTAGTCGCAGGCGACCACTTTCATCGCCAGGCCGCCGCGAGAGGTTTCGCGATACTTGGCATTCATGTCTTTGCCTGTTTCGTACATAGTCTCGATAACTTTATCGAGGCAGACGCGCGGCTCGCTGGTACGGCGAAGCGCCATACGTGCGGCGTTCACTGCTTTGACTGAAGCAATGGCGTTACGCTCGATGCACGGTACCTGTACCTGGCCGGCAACCGGGTCGCAGGTCAGGCCGAGGTTATGTTCCATACCGATTTCTGCGGCGATGCATACCTGCGCAGGGCTTGCGCCTAGCAGTTCAGCCAGACCCGCAGCGGCCATGGAGCAGGCTACGCCGACCTCACCCTGACAGCCCACTTCGGCACCGGAGATAGAAGCGTTCATCTTGTACAGTGAGCCAATCGCGCTCGCGACCAGCATGTAGCGCGCCAGCGAGTTAGCGTTCACTTCACGGATAAACTTGTCGTAGTACGCCAGCACCGCAGGAACAATCCCACAGGCGCCGTTGGTTGGTGCCGTTACCACGCGGCCACCGGCGGCGTTCTCTTCGTTAACGGCCAGCGCGAACATGTTGATCCAGTCGACAACCGCCATTGGGTCGCTGCTGATTTTATCCTGGCTTACCAGCATACGACGCAGCGCTGCGGCGCGGCGCGGAACGCGCAGTTTACCCGGCAGGACACCTTCAGTGGTGGTGCCGTGTTCGATACCACCCTTCATCACTGCCCAGACGTCAGCGAAGTGCTTTTCCAGCTCTTCTTTGCTGTGCAGCGCCAGTTCGTTTTGCATCATCAGGCCGGAGAGCGACAGTCCGGTTTCGTTGCAGTGACGCTGCAAATCGGCGGCGTTTTTGTACGGGTAAGGTACGGCAACTGGCGCTTCAGTCGTCTGACCGAAGTGCTCTTCATCGACGATAAAGCCACCGCCGATGGAATAATAGGTTTTGCTGTAAACGGCGTTGTCGCCCGCCAGTGCGGTGATACGCATGCCGTTTTCATGCAGGGAGAGGTTGTCGGCATGGAAGTTCATGCACTGGTCAACCGGGAACTCCACTTCGTGCTGACCGTTGGCCAGCATCAGGCGACCGTGGGTGTTCACGTCCTGGATAAACGACGGGATAGCGTCGATATCAACCGTATCAGGCAGATTTCCTGCCAGACCCATAATGATGGCGATATCGGTATGGTGACCTTTACCGGTCAGAGAGAGTGAGCCGTAAACATCGACGACTACGCGAGTAATATCATTGAGGATCCCACGCGCAATCAAGTCGTCCGTGAACTGTTTGCCTGCTTTCATTGGCCCCACGGTGTGTGAGCTGGAAGGACCAATGCCGATTTTGAAAATATCGAATACGCTAATCATGAGGCGTCCCTATGGTATTGAAGTGCGCCGCCCCGAGGGACGGCGCAGGGTGATTAACTAAACAGAGAGTAGGAGATGGCGGAGATAGCGATGAGACCCATCAGGACAACGAAGACGTTGCTGATGTGACCGCTGTACTTACGCATTGCCGGTACTTTCTGAATGGCATACATCGGCATCAGGAACAGAATCATCGCGATGATTGGGCCGCCCAGGGTTTCAATCATCCCCAGGATGCTTGGGTTCAAGGTTGCCACGATCCAGGTGGTAATCAGCATGAACAGCGCAGTGATTTTGTTCAGTTTGTTGATTTCGATGGTTTTGCCTTTGCTACGCAGAGACTTAATAACCATACCGTTAAAGCCTTCACGTGCGCCCAGGTAGTGGCCCAGGAAGGATTTGGTGATAGCGATAATCGCGATAATCGGTGCCATCCAGGCAATGACCGGCGCGTTGAAGTGGTTCGCCAGGTAAGACAGGATGGAGATGTTCTGCTCTTTTGCCGCCGCCAGGTCCGCTGGGGACAGGCTCAGTACGCAGCTGAAGACGAAGAACATAACGGTCAGCACCATCATCACGTGGGCACGAGCCAGAATAGAGGAGCATTTTTTCTCTGCGCCCTGGCCGTATTCTTCACGCTTCGCGACCGCGAAGGAGGAGATGATTGGTGAGTGGTTGAAGGAGAACACCATAACCGGGATTGCCAGCCACAGGGTCATCCACAGGCCGTTGCCGGTAGAGGCTGCGCTGCTGAAGGACAGCGTTTCCAGCGCCGCACCGCTCCACTGTGGGATCAGATACAGAGCTAGCACCATCAGGGCCGCAACAAACGGGAACACCAGGATGCTCATCGCTTTAACAATCATCTGCTCACCGAAGCGAACGATGGTCATCATACCGACGATCAGAATCAGTGACAGCAGCGCGCGTGGTGGCGGCGTGATGTGCAGCTGGTGAGCCAGGAAGCTCTCAACGGTGTTGGTGATTGCTACGCTGTAAACCAGCAGGATTGGGTAGATAGCAAAGAAGTAGAGCAGGGTAATCAGTTTACCTGCGCCGATACCAAAGTGCTCTTCAACCACTTCAGTGATGTCTTCGCCCGGGTTTTTACCGGACAGCACGAAGCGGGTCAGGCCGCGGTGTGCGAAGAAAGTCATTGGGAACGCAAGGATAGCCATGATGATAAGCGGGATCATGCCACCAACGCCGGCGTTAATTGGCAGGAACAGTACGCCCGCGCCAATTGCGGTACCGTAAAGACCCAGCATCCACATTGTATCTGTTTTGCGCCATCCGCTAGCAGATTCTGCTGTGACGATAGTGCTGGTTTGAGTGTTTTCCATCTGTATCTCCTGGAGGAAGGAAAATGCTAATTTTTTAGTCAAATAAAATAAAAAGAACGTTAAAACCAATATTAAATTTTATAAGCACCGGCTTTTTTGTGATTTTTACCCGATGCCGTTTTAGACGAGCGCAAATGTACATTTAACTGGTAAATGTATCAGTGATCATGATCGCAAATGTAATAATCCACTTTCAGTGTGGGTTATTGCAGGTATTTTTCCTGTAATTGCAACATATGCAGAAATTAATGGTCGCGAAGGCTACCATTCGCAGTATGTGTGGTAAATGGTGGAGGGGGTAAATACGATGTTTTTGCTGATAAAAATGGTGAAAATGGCGTTTTTTAGCGCTTAAACATAACTATGACTAATAATATGTGGTCGGATAACATACGCAAACGATTGGCTGTGAATGAATAGGCGGGGTTAAGCGGGTTATTTTGGGGAGAATTCCGGCGGAAAAGACCGCCGGAAGGGGAGTGAATTACGCTGAGGTCAGACTCAGGCGCAGATTTCGTAGCAGGGAATGTAGGCCGAGCCGGGCAGTTTCATACGATGCTGGGCGACGAAGCCCTGCAGCAGTTCATCCATACGGCGCATCATCTCTTTATCACCGTGGATCTTATACGGCCCAAACTCTTCGATAGCGCGAATGCCCACTTCCTTCACGTTACCCGCCACGATGCCGGAGAAGGCGCGTCGCAGGTCGGCGGCCAGTACTTCAACCGGCTGATCCGGATAGAGCTTCAGGCTAGCCATGTTTTCGTGTGACGGCTCGAACGGCATTTGCAGGTCTGGCGCAATGCGAATCGACCAGTTAAAGCTGTAGGCATCACCGGTATCGCGACGGTTCTCTTTCACCAGCGGCATCGCTTTCTTCATCTGCCGCGCCACTTCGACTTCATCATCAATGATGATTTTGTAATGGCGGCGCGCGCCTTCGCCAAGCGTATGCACGACAAAATCGTCCAGCACGCGGAAGTAGTCGGCGCTCTCTTTCGGGCCGGTGAGGATAAGCGGCAGCACCTGGTCTTTGTTCGCTGGGTTCATCAGAATGCCCAGCAGATACAGTAGCTCTTCCGCCGTACCGACGCCGCCAGGGAAGATGATTATCCCGTGGGCAATACGGACAAAGGCTTCCAGACGTTTTTCGATATCCGGCATGATGATCAGTTCGTTCACCAGCGGGTTAGGTGGCTCAGCGGCAATAATGGACGGCTCGGTCATGCCGATAAAACGGCCTTCTTTATAGCGCTGCTGCGCGTGACCCACCGCGGCACCTTTCATCGGCGCTTCCATTGCACCCGGACCACAGCCGGTACAGATGTTAAGCTCGCGCAGGCCAAGCTGATTACCGACGCGGCGAGCGTACAGGTATTCGTTTTCATTAATGGAGTGGCCGCCCCAGCACACTACCATGCTCGGCGCTTCGCCAACGTGCAACGCGCGGGCGTTACGCAGAATCGAGAATACCAGGTTAGTAATGTGGGTTGAGCTTTCCAGATCGAGGTTCGGGAAGCGGACGGTGTTATGAATTTGCCCATAGACGAAAAGGATGTCGCGTAGGACGGCAAACAGGTTGGCCTGCAGCGAACGAATAATTCGCCCATCAACGAAGGCGTCTTCCGGCGGATTGATAAGCTCAAGCTTCACGCCGCGCTCGCGGCGCAGCACGTTAATGTCGAAGCTTTCAAAACGGGACAGCAGCTCTTTGCTGTTATCGGTCAGGCTACCTGAGTTCAGTACGGCCAAAGAACAGTTACGGAACAATTGATACAGGTCGCTGCTGGCCGTGCGTTTAAGCATGTCAACTTCCAGCTGCGACAACATATCCATTGAGCCAAGCGGGCTAATATGTGTAATCAAGTGAACTCCTTACGGGACGAAAATCGTCTTCCTTGCTGATTACAATAGCCTCGCTGGCCTGTTTTCTACAACCTCGGCGCGGAACAAAGCGCGCAAAATTGAGAATTTGTTAAGCTTACTGGCGCACCAGTCGGCCAATGGCTGGAACAAATTCACCGTTTGAGCGCCACGGATTAATATCCAGACCGCCGCGGCGCGTATAGCGTGCGTAAACGCTCAGGCTCTCCGGCGCGCAGAAACGCAGGATGTCATTGAATATACGTTCGACGCACTGCTCGTGGAATTCGTTGTGATGGCGGAACGACACCAGGTAGCGCAGCAGCTTCTCGCGGTCGATTTGCGGACCACGGTATTGAATCTGCACTGAGCCCCAGTCTGGCTGGTGGGTGATAAGGCAGTTTGATTTCAGCAGATGGCTGACCAGCGTCTCTTGCACCACCTTCTCACCGGCCGAACCGTCGAGATAATCGGCGTTAAATTCGTAGCTCTCAATCTCGATATCCTGATTATCAATGCAGCTACCGTGGAAGTGAGCAATAGGCTGACCTTCCAGCTCGTCAATGCGATACAGCGCGACGGTCACCTGGCCTTCAGCGCAGGCGCACAGGTCGCGTTCCAGCGTCTGCTGCACCGCTTCCCAGCTATCAAAACGCGTCTGGTTGAAGCTGTTGAGGTACAGCTTGAAGCTTTTGGACTCCACCAGATTGACCGTCGCGTGGCTTAGCTCGACGTGGCCAACGGCCACCTGTGGCAGCCCTTTGGCATTCAGCCAGGAGAGTTCATACAGCGTCCAGATATCCGCGCCGTGAAACGGCAGGGTATCGGCGTGCAGCCCGAGCGGGTCGCGGTTTAAGCTGCGCGGCACGCCCTGAAGCAGGGAGGCATCGTAGGTATCGCGATAATTTGTGGTTTTACCCAGGGTCAGGCCAGACAACGCCTGGTGGTTCTCATAAGAAGACATGTTTCACCGTTACAAAGCAGGTACACTATTGTTTCTAGTGTATCCTGGCTAACCTGAAGAGAGAAATTCGTGGATCAGCAGACCGCAGAAGCATTACACGCTTTTACCCAACGCTATTGCGATGCCTGGCAGCGTGAGCACAACAGCCTGCCGCGCAGCGAGGAACTTTACGGCATTCCGTCCCCGTGCCAGGTCTCGACGACCGATGATGAGGTGCTCTGGCAGCCGCAGCCGTTCGACGGCGAGCAAAATGTAAATGGCGTTGAACGCGCAATGGACATTGTGGTACAACAACCCATTCACACCTATTATATCACCCAGTATGCGGGTGATATGCGCGCAATGTTTATGGGAGAAACCCTGATGTTGCTGCAGGCGTGGAGCCCTGACGACTTTCGTCGCGTGCAGGAAAACCTGATTGGTCACCTGGTCACGCAAAAACGACTTAAACTTTCACCGACGCTGTTTATCGCGACGCTCGACAGCGAGCTAGACGTGATTTCCGTCTGTAATGTGACCGGTGAAGTCATCAAAGAGACGCTCGGCACCCGTAATCGCCTGCCTTTAGCGTCGTCCCTTGCGAGTTTCCTGACTCAACTTGAGCCTATCCTGTAAGACAGTTTGCCCATCACTTTGTGAGAGATCTCTTACACGCCTTGTGAGAGATCGCCAGAAGATAAGTAAGACACTCATCCTACCCATTTAGTAATTTCCTTTTATATCAATATAGTATGCGAATATTAAGCATATTATTGCTCAGGTAAGTCTTAAGGGGTTGTCTCACAAGCACTTGTAAGACGGGGCGGAATAGCGGATTCTATCTACGTCGACAGGGAGTCGCACAATGAAGTGAACATTAGGATGATGGCACTTCATAGGACACACCGGGAAGGTGATTCAAGGAAAGGCTTCAGGATGAAGCAAAAGGACAACGCAGGAACGCGTTAAAGGACACCTCCAGGACGGAGAATGAGAGCCAGACAGGATATCTGGTGGATCAGGAAGATCAGGACACACTCAGGATTGGGTGAAATCACATCGGGGTGGTGTGATGCAGGAAGCAACCGTTTATGGATGAACATGGTCAGGAGACCACAGGAAAAGTTGTCACGGACGAGCAGGGAGCACCAAAAGTAGCTGGATTGCTGCGAAACGAACCGGGAGCACTGTTTTTACAGTGCTCCCTTTTTTTGTTTCCCGCCAACTAGTGATATCCTGCGCCCGATTTTGTTTCCTCTGAGGTTTCCATGACACGCCACGACAGCTTACGCGATCAACTACTGCTTATTGAAACCCTGATGCGCCAGCATCAACACTGGCAAGAGACCGCACCGCATGAGAGCGCATTCGCCAGCGATCAGCCATTCTGCATGGATACGCTGGAGCCGTTAGAGTGGCTGCAATGGGTGCTGATTCCGCGCATGCACCAATTGCTCGATAGTGAAATGCCGCTGCCAACCGGTTTTGCTATCGCCCCATACTATGAAATGGCGCTGGATGCCGCACACCCGCTGCGTGCGATCATTCTGCCGCCGCTGGAACAGCTGGATGCCTTCTTCGTGAGCGATACGCACTGATGCTGGAAATTATTTACCAGGATGAGTGGCTGGTGGCGGTGAACAAACCGTCCGGCTGGCTGGTACATCGCAGCTGGCTCGACCGCGATGAAAAAGTCGTGGTGATGCAAACGGTGCGCGACCAGATTGGCCAGCACGTTTTCACCGCCCATCGCCTTGACCGCCCAACCTCTGGCGTCCTTTTAATGGGGCTTTCCAGCGAAGCGGGCCGCCTGCTATCCCAGCAGTTTGAACAGCACCAGATGCAGAAGCGCTACCATGCTATCGTGCGCGGTTGGCTGATGGATGAGGCCATTCTCGACTATCCGTTGGTGGAAGAACTCGACAAAATTGCCGATAAGTTTGCCCGCGAGAATAAAGACCCGCAGCCGGCGGTGACCCATTATCGTGGGCTGGCGACGGTGGAAATGCCGGTGCCTACGGGCCGTTATCCTACCACCCGCTATGGGCTGGTCGAGCTGGAGCCGAAAACCGGCCGTAAGCATCAGTTACGCCGCCATCTGGCGCATCTTCGTCACCCGATTATTGGCGACAGCAAGCACGGCGACCTGCGCCAGAATCGCAGCGGTGCCGAGCATTTTGGCTGTCACCGTTTAATGCTTCATGCCAGCCAACTCTCATTAACGCACCCGTTTACCGGTGAGCCGCTGACCATTCGCGCTGGGCTAGATGACGTCTGGATGCAGGCTTTATCACATTTCGGCTGGCGTGGGCTTCTCCCTGAGAATGAAAGGGTTGAGTTTGTGAGCGACTGCGGTCAGGATGAAGCTATCCAGAAGTAAACAGGGAGTTAAATCATGGCTGAAGTAGGGATTTTTGTCGGCACCATGTACGGCAATTCGCTGTTGGTGGCGGAAGAAGCAGAAACCATTCTGAGCGGTCTTGGTCATAAAGCGACGGTATTTGAAGACCCGATGGTCTCTGATTGGGAAAGCTACACCGGAAAGTACGTGCTGGTGGTGACTTCCACAACCGGACAAGGCGATTTACCTGACAGCATCGTACCGCTGTTTAACGATCTGCAGGATATGTATCAGCCGCATCTGCGCTACGGCATTATTGCGCTGGGTGATAGCACCTATGCCAATTTCTGCGGCGGCGGTAAGCGGTTCGATGCGCTTTTACAGGAACAGGGCGCACAGCGCATTGGCGAAATGCTGATGATTGATGCGTCTGAAGACCCGGAGCCGGAGAGCGTTTCCAATCCGTGGGTTGAGCAGTGGGCAACGCTGCTGAAATAACCAAATCACAGGGCTGCCCTCTCCCTACGCAGAGGGCCTCCTTGTTCGTGCTGCCAGCCAATCCTTTGTAAACCAACGACAAAAGAGATCATAACGGCTCTTCTTCTGCCCCACATCTGGCGTTTGCCCTAAAACCCTATTTTTATAGCGGCTTTGCCTGGCGTTTTCACAACGTCAAGAGAAGCGTTTCACGCTCCTGCCTTTCCCCTCGAATGAGAGGGCTGCGTTTTTCATTTTCGTGAGCGACTGCCCAGGTTATTGGGCTTATGCTGAAAATTTGTCATTAAGTGAACGAAAATGCTGTGCGTTTGAACAGTGAGACGACGCAGTCCTCTTTTTATACTTTCTCCTGCCAGTTACTAAAAAGCAGTAGTGCAACGACATACTGCATAAAACACAAATACGTCATTCTGATTACCCTACAGGTTGTGCTGTTCAGAATGAATGTAGCGAAAAGCTATAATTCAGGAGTACAACAATGAGTTCATTGAGTCAGACCGCGAGCGCCGTTGAAAAACGGACGAATGCTCGCTATTGGATTGTGGTGATGCTGTTTATCGTCACCTCGTTCAACTACGGTGACCGTGCGACGCTTTCCATCGCCGGCTCAGAGATGGCCAAAGATATTGGCCTTGACCCTGTCGGTATGGGTTATGTTTTTTCAGCATTTTCATGGGCCTATGTTATTGGCCAAATTCCAGGCGGCTGGTTGCTTGACCGCTTCGGCTCTAAACGCGTCTATTTCTGGTCTATCTTTATTTGGTCGGTTTTCACCCTGTTACAGGGATTTGTCGACATCTTTAGCGGTTTTGGCATCATTATCGCGCTCTTTACCTTGCGTTTCCTCGTCGGGCTTGCTGAATCGCCATCCTTCCCGGGCAACAGCCGTATCGTCGCGGCCTGGTTCCCGGCTCAGGAGAGGGGAACGGCGGTTGCTATTTTTAACTCCGCGCAGTACTTCGCAACCGTGATCTTCGCACCGATTATGGGCTGGTTAACCCATGAGGTGGGTTGGTCACACGTATTCTTCTTTATGGGCGGTCTGGGGATCGTTATCAGCTTTGTCTGGATGAAAGTGATTCACGAGCCAAATCAGCACCCAGGCGTGAACAAAAAAGAGCTGGAGTACATTGCTGAGGGTGGCGCGCTGATTAACATGGATCAGAAAGGCCCTAAGACGAAGGTTCCTTTCAGCGAAAAATGGGGGCAGATTAAACAGTTAATTGGCTCCCGCATGATGATTGGCATTTACATCGGTCAGTACTGTATCAACGCCTTAACCTACTTTTTTATCACCTGGTTCCCGGTTTATCTGGTGCAGGCTCGCGGCATGTCGATTCTCAAAGCCGGTTTCGTTGCCTCAGTTCCGGCGGTATGCGGTTTTGCGGGCGGCGTATTGGGCGGGATTATCTCTGACTGGCTGATGCGTCGTACCGGCTCGCTCAACGTGGCGCGTAAAACGCCTATCGTGCTGGGAATGCTGTTATCGATGGTGATGGTGTTCTGTAACTACGTCAACGCTGAGTGGATGATTATCGGCTTTATGGCTTTAGCCTTCTTCGGAAAAGGTATCGGTGCGCTGGGTTGGGCGGTGATGGCCGATACTGCACCGAAAGAGATCAGCGGTCTGTCCGGTGGCCTGTTCAACATGTTCGGCAATATTTCCGGCATCGTAACGCCAATCGCGATTGGCTACATCGTTGGGACCACCGGCTCCTTCAACGGTGCGCTGATTTATGTGGGGATTCATGCGCTCGTGGCGATTCTGAGTTATCTGGTGCTGGTGGGCGATATCAAACGTGTGGAACTTAAACCAATAACGGGACGTGCATGATGAATACACAATCAAGCCCCATCATTACGGACATGAAAGTCATTCCGGTCGCCGGACATGACAGCATGCTGCTGAACATTGGCGGCGCGCACAATGCCTGGTTCACGCGAAATATTGTGGTGTTAACTGATAACGCCGGGAATACCGGCGTAGGCGAAGCGCCGGGCGGTGAGGTGATTTATCAGACGCTGCTCGATGCTATTCCGATGGTATTGGGGCAGGAAGTTGCGCGGCTGAACAAAGTGGTGCAGCGGGTGCATAAAGGCAACCAGTCTGCTGATTTTGATACTTTTGGTAAAGGCGCGTGGACGTTTGAACTGCGGGTGAATGCAGTGGCTGCGCTAGAGGCGGCGCTGCTTGATCTATTGGGCAAAGCGCTGAACGTCCCGGTGTGTGAACTGTTGGGGCCGGGTAAACAGCGTGATGCGGTCACGGTGCTGGGCTACCTGTTCTATATAGGCGATCGTACGAAGACCGATTTGCCCTATCTGGAGAGTACACCAGGCAACCACGAATGGTACCACCTGCGTCATCAGGAAGCGCTGAACAGCGACGCGGTGCTGCGTCTTGCGCAGGCCTCTCAGGATCGTTACGGTTTTAAAGATTTCAAGCTAAAGGGCGGTGTATTGCCGGGTGAACAGGAGATTGAATCGGTACGGGAGTTGAAAAAGCAGTTCCCGGACGCGCGAATTACGGTTGATCCTAACGGTGCCTGGCTGCTAGATGAAGCGATTTCGCTGTGCAAAGGGTTGAACGATGTGCTGACCTATGCAGAAGACCCCTGTGGCGCAGAACAAGGATTCTCCGGTCGTGAAGTGATGGCGGAGTTTCGCCGCGCAACCGGCCTACCGGTGGCGACTAATATGATTGCCACCAACTGGCGAGAAATGGGGCACGCGGTGATGCTAAATTCAGTCGACATTCCGCTTGCCGACCCGCACTTCTGGACTCTCTCCGGGGCGGTTCGCGTCGCCCAACTTTGCGACGATTGGGGGCTTACCTGGGGCTGCCACTCTAACAACCATTTTGATATTTCCCTGGCGATGTTTACCCATGTCGGTGCCGCTGCGCCGGGTAACCCAACCGCCATTGATACCCACTGGATTTGGCAAGAAGGTGATGCCCGCCTGACCAAAAATCCACTCCAGATTAAGGACGGTAAGATTGCCGTACCTGATGCGCCTGGGCTTGGCGTAGAGCTGGACTGGGAGCAGATTCATCGGGCGCATGAAGCCTACAAAAAACTGCCAGGGGGCGCACGTAACGACGCTGGCCCGATGCAGTATCTGATTCCCGGCTGGACCTTTGACCGTAAACGCCCTGTTTTCGGCCGCAATTAATTTAAGAAAGGATTGAACAATGACGATGCAAACTTCAACGCCAGTAGTCACTTCGATGCAGGTTATTCCGGTTGCTGGTCACGACAGCATGCTGATGAATCTGAGCGGAGCGCATGCGCCGTTCTTTACCCGCAATATTGTGATTATCAAGGATAACGCAGGGCACACGGGGGTTGGGGAGATCCCCGGCGGCGAGAAAATCCGCCTGACCCTCGAAGACGCCATTCCGCTGGTGGTGGGGAAAACCCTCGGCGAGTACAAAAACGTACTGAATACCGTGCGCAGCACCTTTGCCGACCGCGATGCGACCGGTCGCGGCCTGCAAACTTTTGACCTACGTACCACGATTCATGTGGTAACGGGAATTGAAGCGGCGATGCTCGATCTGTTGGGTCAACATCTGGGCGTTAACGTAGCGTCCCTTCTGGGCGACGGTCAGCAGCGTAGCGAAGTAGAGATGCTGGGCTACCTGTTCTTCGTTGGTAACCGTAAAGCCACGCCGCTGCCGTATCAGAGTCAGCCGGACGAGAAATGCGACTGGTATCGACTGCGCCATGACGAAGCCATGACCCCGGATGCGGTAGTGCGCCTCGCAGAAGCGGCGTATGAAAAGTACGGCTTCAACGACTTTAAGCTGAAAGGCGGCGTGCTGGCAGGTGAAGAAGAAGCTGAGTCTATCGTGGCGCTGGCAAAACGCTTCCCGCAGGCGCGCGTGACGCTGGATCCGAACGGCGCATGGTCGTTGAATGAAGCGATCCAGATCGGTAAATACCTGAAAGGATCGCTGGCCTACGCTGAAGATCCGTGTGGCGCTGAGCAGGGCTTCTCCGGTCGTGAAGTGATGGCGGAATTCCGCCGTGCTACGGGGCTGCCAACCGCCACCAATATGATTGCCACCGACTGGCGTCAGATGGGCCATACGCTGTCTCTGCAATCGGTGGATATTCCGCTGGCGGATCCGCATTTCTGGACCATGCAGGGCTCGGTGCGCGTGGCGCAGATGTGCCATGAGTTTGGCCTGACCTGGGGCTCACATTCTAACAACCACTTCGATATTTCGCTGGCGATGTTCACCCACGTGGCTGCCGCCGCACCAGGGAAAATCACCGCGATTGACACCCACTGGATTTGGCAGGAAGGTAATCAGCGCCTGACCAAAGAACCGTTTGAAATCAAAGGCGGTATGGTGCAGGTGCCGAACAAACCGGGTCTGGGCGTTGAGTTGGATATGGACCAGGTGATGAAGGCCAATGCGCTGTACAAAAAGCACGGACTCGGCGCACGCGATGACGCGATGGGAATGCAGTATCTGATCCCGAACTGGACATTTGATAACAAACGTCCTTGCATGGTGCGCTAAGCTTACTGCCGACTCCATTGGAGTCGGCAGTGTTCTGTATACTCTGGTGTGCAGAGCACTGCCGCAAATTCGCATAAGGACAGCCCATGAAGATTGTGATTGCCCCTGACTCATACAAGGAAAGCCTGAGCGCGCTGGATGTTGCCTGTGCGATAGAGGACGGTTTTCGCGAGATTTTCCCCGATGCGCAGTACGTCAAGCTGCCGGTTGCCGACGGTGGCGAAGGCACCGTAGAAGCGATGGTGGCAGCAACGCAGGGGCGGGTTGTCGACGTAGAGGTCACGGGGCCATTGGGCTCTCCCGTGCGGGGTTTCTACGGTATTTCCGGCGATAACCGATGCGCGTTTATTGAAATGGCGGCGGCAAGCGGTCTGGAGAGCGTACCTGTGGCTCAGCGTAACCCGCTGAAAACCACCTCCTGGGGAACCGGAGAGCTTATTCGTCACGCACTGGAATGCGGCGTTAGCCGTATCATCATTGGTCTTGGCGGTAGCGCGACCAACGACGGTGGTGCCGGAATGGTGCAGGCGCTGGGTGCCCGACTGCTGACCGCGAGCGGCCAGCCTATTGCACCGGGCGGTGCCGGGCTGGAGACGCTGGCAACCATTGATATCAGCGGATTGGATAGCAGACTGTCGCGCTGTCAGATTGATGTCGCCTGTGATGTCACCAACCCATTGACCGGCGAAGAGGGGGCCTCAGCGGTGTTTGGCCCGCAAAAGGGGGCGACGCCGGAGATGGTCGCGTTCCTGGATCGCGCCCTGGCGCACTATGCGGCGTGTATTCAACGAGATTTAGGCCGCGACGTGCTGACGCTTGAGGGCGGCGGCGCGGCGGGGGGGATGGGGGCGGCGTTGCATGCATTCTGCGGCGCAGCGCTGCGTCCGGGGATTGAGATTGTGACCGATGCGCTGCACCTTGACGCGCTGGTGGCGGATGCCAGTCTGGTGATTACCGGCGAAGGGCGCATGGATAGCCAGACGATTCATGGCAAAGTGCCGGTAGGCGTGGCGAAGGTGGCGAAGCGCTACCGTATTCCGGTGATTGGGATTGCCGGAAGCCTGACGCCGGACGTCGGTGTGGTGCACCAGCACGGTATTGACGCGGTGTTCAGCGTGATTTATCGCATTTGCACCCTGGAAGAAGCTCTGTCGGAAGCGGGTGAGAACGTGAGAATGGCGGCGCGGAATATTGCGGCGGTGATTAAATTAGGGCAGACGCTGTAGGTTTTCCCGGGGTCGCTGGCGCTCGCCCGGGCTACATTTAATGGTAGCCCGGCCAAGCGAAGCGCCGCCGGGAATGGCTCTTACCCCAACATTTTCCGGGTTTCGCGGGTCACATTGTCCATCTCATCCAGCAGTTCCAGCAGCTCCGGCTCCAGTTCTTCAGGCGGCGTGCCGCCGCGCAGCTGGCTTTCAATCAGATGACAGAGATGCTTGAGACGCGGAACGCCGCTATAGCCGCAGCTACCGTGCAGTTTATGGATAGCATCGACCAGATTCTCTGGCTCCTCGCCGACCAGTTGCTCTTCCACTTTATTGCGCACCTCCGGCAGGAAGGCGACCAGCATCTGTAGCATTTCCCGCGCCAGGTCAGGTTTATAGGCCGCCTGACGTAGCGCCAGTTGCCAATCTAGCGTGGCATTCAAATCGACCGGCGGCTCAACCGGTTCGGCGTTCACCGGGCGAGGCACCACGTTGACGCCTGGCTTGTAGCGCAGCAGTAAATCATGCAACCGGTTCTCTTCAATCGGCTTCGCCAGATAGTCGTTCATACCGGCTGTCAGCAGCTTCTCACGCTGTCCGGCGAGGGCGTGGGCAGTGACGGCAATCACCGGCGTTTGCTGCTGATGCGGCAACTGGCGAATCAGCTCACAGGCGCGAATGCCATCGATATCCGGCATCTGGATATCCATCAGAATCAGGTCGAACTTCATCTGTTTGGCGCACTCAACGGCCTGGTGGCCGCTTTCGCACAGCTCAACGTGCTGCACCTGATCGTCAAGCAGCGCGCCGATCAACTTCAGGTTAGCCGGGTTATCGTCCACCGCCATGACCGTCATCGGCAGGCGATGTTCGGTATGTGGGACGGCAATCTGAGAAGAAGTGCTGAGGCTAAACTCCAGCAGCACCGGCATCAGTCGAGTAATGGTAAGCGGCTTCAACAGGCAGGCCGATGCGCCGCCTTTCTTCAGCGCTTCCGCGTCTACCTGCGCGTGGCACGGTAGCGCCAACACCAGGTGATCGGTCATGTCCAGCGCCATGCCCAGCTTTTCGCGGTGAATGCTCAGATCGCGAACGGAAACCGGTACGGCAACCAGCAAAATATCGTAGAACTCTGCGGGCAACGCGGCGATGCTGACGGCGTAGACCACCTCCAGCGGCGTAGAGGCGAGCATATCCAGCGTGGCCTGTGCCGCAGAGGCGTTGGCCTCCACGTAGGCAATGCGCTTGCCCTTCAGACTGCTGGTGTCCGGGCCATCGGTAATCACATTCGGGTTCAGATCGAGGTTGATGTTAAACCAGAAAGTGGACCCCCGATTTGGCTGGCTGTGGAAGGAAATGTCGCCGCCCATCTCGCGCACCAGTTTTTGCGTGATAACCAGCCCCAGACCTGTCCCTCCGTGACGACGGGAGATGCTGGCATCCGCCTGGCGGAAGGCCTGGAACAGACGTGACTGATCGCGCTCCGGAATACCAATTCCGGTGTCGCGGATCTGCACTTCAATTTGCACCTTGTTATTGCTGACCGCGCGCTGCTCGACCAGCACGTCAATGTTACCGTTTTCGGTGAACTTGATGGCGTTACCCACCAGGTTGGTGATCACCTGCTGGAGACGCAGCGGGTCGCCGATAACGTTATCCGGCACGTCGTTTTTAATATTAAGCGTCAGCTCAAGCCCTTTATCGTGGGCCGAATGCGCCAGCAGGGTGACCACTTCATCCAGCGAATTACGCAGCGGGAAAGGAATGCTCTCCAGCAGGAGTTTACCGGCTTCCAGCTTCGAGAAGTCGAGCACGTCATTGATGATGGCCAGCAGGTTATTGGCCGAACGTTCAATGGTATTGAGGTGGTCGCGCTGGGTGGGGTTGAGTTCGGTTTTGAGCGTCAGACGAGTAAAGCCAATCACCCCGTTAAGCGGCGTACGCAGCTCGTGCGACATGTTGGCGAGGAACTCAGACTTGATGCGCGCGGCTTCCTGCGCGCGCTTTTTCGCCAGATCCAGTTCAACGTTCTGGATCTCCATCTGCTCAAGCGTTTCGCGTAAATCCGACGTAGCCTGGTCGACGTTGTGCTGCATCTCCTCGTGATAGGCGGCGAGCGACATCGCCATCGAGTTGATGCCGTTTTTCAGCATATCCAGCTCACCGAGCATAAAGCCTTCAACGCGGCTATCGAGCTGCCCTCGTCGGATGCGGTCAACCGTATTCACCATGTTGCGAATCGGCCCCGTGACGTCCTGCATCAGCCGCCAGCCGAATATGAGCGCAATGCCGATACAGAACAGCATCATCACGCTGGAGATGAAAATCTCTTTGTACTGCTGGAGCCGGACAGATTTGAGATCCAGTTCCAGCGCCACGTAGCCCAGCATGTTAATGGGTGTCTTGGCATCCGACTGCGGCGATTCATCCGGCGAATAATGCTCGGAGATAATCGGCGTGCGCAAAATCATAATATCGCCGTGCCGGGTTACGCTTAGCCTTCGGGGAAACGCCGTGCCGCGCGGGAGCTGTAGCTCGCTTGGGTCCAACTGATAGTTGGAGGTGACGAACAGCTTATTGTGTTCATCATAAACGGAAATGGCGCGCACAATATCGGAATGGCGGCGGTGCAGCACGCTAATTAATTGACCGATGGATTCGCGATTTTGCAAATTCATACCATATTCACTGGAGACGGCGAGCGGTTCAATAATGCTGGCACCGGCGTCTTCCAGCTGACGCTGCAGGTCATGATAGCGGTGTACGACGAAGAAAATACTGAGCAGTAAACCGATGAGTACGGTTGGTGCCAGGATCAAAATCATCATTCTTGCACGCAGGCTGTAGTTGGTCATGGAGGTCCGTTGTGGGAGAATCAGAGCAATATTTTTGATTGAGAAAAATCTCTACGATGGCGCAATTCTACTCTGCAAAACGGCGCGTGACGACGCGCCAGATCATAACCGTGACAGTCAGCAGTCTTGATCCCTTTGGGCAAGGTGTCGCGCGCCACAACGGTAAAGCATTATTCATCAATGGGTTATTGCCAGATGAAAGCGCGGAAGTGACCCTGACGGAAGATAAAAAACAGTATGCGCGCGGGCAGGTAAAGCGCCGTCTGACCACCAGTTCCGAGCGCGAAACGCCGCGTTGCCCGCATTTTGGCGTCTGCGGCGGCTGCCAGCAACAGCATGCGTCCGTTGCACTACAACAGCGCAGCAAACGTGAGGCGCTTTATCGGTTAATGAAGCACGATGTGGACGAGGTTATCTCGGGGGAAGCCTGGGGATACCGCCGTCGGGCGCGGCTGAGCGTGAATTATCAGCCCAAAACCCAAAAATTGCAGATGGGTTTTCGCAAAGCGAATTCGAACGACATTGTCGAAGTGGTGCAATGCCCCGTTTTGGTGCCCAATCTTGAGGCGTTACTGCCTGACGTGCGGGAATGCCTGGAGAGCCTGAAGGGGAAACGCCAGCTCGGGCACGTTGAACTTGTTAGTGCCGACAACGGTCCACTGATGGTGCTGCGTCACACGGCGGCGCTCTCGGATGACGACAAAGAAAAACTGGAACGCTTTTCGCATTCTTCCGGCGTAGCGCTTTATCTGGCACCAGAAAGCGAGATACTTGAACGCGTTACCGGTGAGGAGCCCTGGTATTCGTCAGACGGGCTACGCTTAACCTTCAGCCCGCGCGATTTTATTCAGGTGAACGACGGCGTGAATCAGCAGATGGTTGCAACGGCGTTGTCATGGCTTGATGTACAGTCAACCGACCGGGTGCTGGATCTGTTTTGCGGAATGGGGAACTTCACCCTGCCGCTGGCTGTACGTGCGCAAAGCGTTGTTGGCGTTGAAGGCGTCCCGGCGCTGGTGGCGAAAGGGCGGGAAAACGCCGCGCTAAACCAGCTGGAGAATGTCACCTTTTTCCACGAGAATCTGGAAGATGATGTAACACTTCAGGCATGGGCGAAACACGGTTTTGACAAAGTTTTACTCGATCCTGCCCGTGCTGGCGCACCGGGCGTGATGCAGCATGTTATAAAATTAGCGCCGACGCGGGTGGTGTATGTGTCCTGTAATCCGGCGACGCTGGCGCGCGATAGCGAGGCGTTGCTGAACGCGGGGTACCAAATTCAGCGTATGGCAATGCTTGATATGTTCCCGCACACTGGGCACCAGGAATCTATGGTGCTGTTTGAGCGTAGGTAATAACGGTGGCTTGTCGACTTCGACAGGCCGGTCCCTGAAAGGAGAGGACAATGGTTGCGGTAAGAAGTGCACATCTCAATAAAGCTGGTGAATTTGACCCACAGAAATGGATCGCAAGTCTGGGAATTTCCAGCCAGCAGTCGTGTGAACGCTTAGCCGAGACCTGGGATTATTGTCGCCGCCAAACCGTGGGACATGATGACGCCGAGCTGATGCTATGGCGTGGCGTGGAGATGGTTGAAATCCTCTCCACGCTGAGCATGGATAACGACACGCTGAGAGCCGCGCTGCTGTTTCCGTTAGTAGACGCTAACGTTGTCAGCGAAGAAGTGCTGAGCGAAAGCGCCGGTCAATCGGTCGTGACCCTGATTCACGGCGTGCGCGATATGGCGGCTATTCGCCAACTGAAAGCCACCCATACCGACGCGGTCTCATCCGAGCAGGTCGATAACGTCCGCCGCATGCTGCTGGCGATGGTGGATGACTTCCGCTGCGTGGTCATCAAGCTTGCCGAACGTATTGCTCACCTGCGCGAAGTGAAGGACGCGCCGGAAGACGAACGCGTGCTGGCAGCCAAAGAATGTACCAACATCTACGCACCGCTCGCCAACCGCTTAGGTATCGGTCAGCTCAAATGGGAGCTGGAAGATTACTGCTTCCGCTATCTGCACCCGGCTGAATACAAGCGCATCGCGAAGCTGCTGCACGAGCGTCGTATTGACCGCGAACACTATATCTCTGATTTCGTTGGCCATCTGCGCAGCGAAATGAAGACCGAAGGCGTGAAGGCCGAAGTGTATGGTCGACCGAAACACATCTACAGCATCTGGCGCAAAATGCAGAAAAAACACCTCGCCTTTGACGAGTTGTTTGACGTGCGCGCCGTGCGTATCGTCGCGGAGCGTTTGCAGGACTGCTACGCCGCGCTGGGGATAGTGCACACTCACTATCGTCACCTGCCAGATGAGTTCGACGACTACGTCGCAAACCCGAAACCAAACGGCTACCAGTCCATCCATACGGTGGTATTAGGGCCGGGCGGCAAAACGGTTGAAATCCAGATTCGTACCAAGCAAATGCACGAAGACGCCGAGCTGGGCGTTGCCGCACACTGGAAATACAAAGAAGGTGCTGGCGCGGCGAGCGGCCCACGTTCCGGCCACGAAGACCGTATCGCCTGGCTGCGTAAGCTGATTGCGTGGCAGGAAGAGATGGCCGACTCTGGCGAGATGCTCGACGAAGTGCGCAGCCAGGTCTTCGATGACCGCGTCTACGTGTTTACGCCAAAAGGCGACGTGGTGGACCTCCCGGCGGGCTCAACGCCGCTGGACTTCGCCTACCACATTCACAGCGACGTCGGTCACCGCTGCATCGGCGCGAAGATTGGTGGGCGCATCGTGCCGTTCACCTATCAGCTGCAGATGGGCGATCAGATTGAAATTATCACCCAGAAGCAGCCGAACCCGAGCCGCGACTGGCTGAACCCGAACCTTGGTTACGTGACGACCAGCCGTGGACGTTCGAAAATCCACGCCTGGTTCCGTAAGCAGGACAAAGACAAAAACGTGCTGGCTGGCCGTCAGATCCTCGATGACGAGCTGGAACATCTGGGCATCAGCCTCAAGGAAGCCGAGAAGCACCTGCTGCCGCGCTATAACTTTAACGACGTGGAAGAGCTGCTGGCGGCCATTGGCGGCGGCGATATTCGCCTCAATCAGATGGTGAACTTCCTGCAGGCGCAGTTCAATAAACCAAGCGCCGCCGAACAGGATGCTGCCGCGCTGAAACAGCTTCAGCAGAAGACGTATACGCCGCAGAACCGCAGCAAAGACAACGGCCGCGTGGTGGTAGAAGGCGTCGGTAATCTGATGCATCACATTGCGCGCTGCTGCCAGCCTATTCCCGGTGATGAGATTGTCGGCTTTATCACCCAAGGGCGCGGGATTTCCGTGCACCGGGCGGACTGTGAACAGCTGGCGGAGCTGCAGTCGCATGCGCCAGAGCGCATCGTTGACGCCGTCTGGGGCGAAAGCTACTCGGCGGGTTACTCGCTGGTGGTGCGCGTTCAGGCCAACGATCGCAGCGGTCTGCTGCGCGATATCACCACCATCCTCGCCAACGAGAAGGTGAACGTGCTGGGCGTGGCCAGCCGTAGCGACACCAAGCAGCAGATGGCAACTATCGACATGACCATCGAAATCTACAACCTGCAGGTGCTGGGCCGCGTGCTTGGCAAGCTGAACCAGGTGCCGGATGTGATTGACGCTCGTCGACTGCACGGCGGGTAATGTTCTTTTGTTACCCTCTCCCGATGGGGGAGGGTAACACTCTCTTTTGCAAGGAATCACCATGACTCAAATCGACCGACTGCTCGGCATCATGCAGCGCCTGCGCGACCCTGAAAATGGCTGTCCGTGGGATAAAGAGCAGACGTTTAGCACTATTGCGCCCTACACGCTGGAAGAGACGTACGAAGTGCTCGACGCGATTGCGCGCGAAGACTTTGACGACCTGCGCGGCGAGCTGGGTGACCTGCTGTTCCAGGTGGTGTTTTACGCTCAGATGGCCCAGGAAGAGGGGCGCTTTGATTTTAACGATATTTGCGCCGCTATCAGCGACAAGCTGGAGCGTCGTCACCCACACATCTTCGGTGATGCAAGCGCGGAAAACAGTCAGGAAGTGCTGACCCGCTGGGAGAAAATCAAAACCGCTGAACGGGCAGAGAAAGCGCAGCACTCGGCGTTAGACGATATCCCGCGCGCTTTCCCAGCGCTGATGCGGGCGCATAAAATTCAGAAACGTTGCTCGGCGGTTGGCTTTGATTGGACCACGCTTGGCCCGGTGCTGGACAAAGTCTATGAAGAGATCGACGAAGTCATGGACGAAGCCAGGCAGGCGGTGGTCGACGAAGCTAAACTGGAAGAAGAGGTGGGCGACCTGCTGTTTGCCACCGTTAACCTGTCTCGCCATTTAGGGGTAAAAGCAGAGACCGCATTGCAGAAGGCGAACGAAAAATTTGAGCGCCGTTTCCGCGAAGTTGAGCGGATTGTCGCCGCACGTGGCCTGGAAATGACCGGTGTGGATCTGGATGTGATGGAAGAAGTTTGGCAGCAGGTAAAACGGCAGGAATCTGATCTCTAAAGAAATTTTGTGGGAAAGGGCGAAAAGTGCGAAATCTTAAATGACAAGCGCTTGATTTGCGTCAAAAACTTTTACTCCAAAGGGGCTATTTTCTCACTCCCCATGTTTGTTTCTGCGGCGATTGAGGAGCGAGAATGAAAGTTTGTGGCGCTCGCCATGTTCGGGTATACTACTTTCCCGTCTTGGTTATTCCATCGTTTCACCCTAACTTCTCAGGTCCAGCATGACAACGAACTATATTTTTGTGACCGGCGGGGTCGTATCCTCTCTGGGTAAAGGCATTGCCGCAGCATCCCTGGCAGCCATTCTTGAAGCCCGTGGCCTCAACGTGACCATGATGAAACTGGATCCGTATATTAACGTCGATCCTGGCACCATGAGCCCGATCCAACACGGGGAAGTGTTCGTTACCGAAGACGGCGCTGAAACCGACCTGGACCTGGGTCACTATGAGCGCTTCATTCGTACCAAAATGACTCGCCGCAACAACTTCACTACCGGCCGTATCTACTCAGATGTCCTGCGCAAAGAGCGTCGCGGTGACTATCTGGGCGCAACCGTGCAGGTTATCCCACACATCACTAACGCTATCAAAGAGCGCGTTCTCGCCGGTGGCGAAGGTCACGATGTGGTGCTGGTTGAAATCGGCGGTACCGTCGGTGATATCGAATCCCTGCCATTCCTGGAAGCGATTCGTCAGCTGGCCGTGGATATCGGTCGTGAAAACGCGCTGTTCATGCACTTGACCCTGGTGCCATATATGGCAGCGGCGGGCGAAGTCAAAACCAAACCGACTCAGCACTCCGTGAAAGAGCTGCTGTCCATCGGTATTCAGCCAGATATCCTGATCTGTCGCTCCGATCGCGCGGTTCCGGCCAACGAACGTGCAAAAATTGCATTGTTCTGTAACGTGCCAGAAAAAGCCGTTATTTCAATGAAAGATGTCGATTCCATTTATAAAATTCCAGGCCTGTTGAAATCTCAGGGGCTGGACGATTATATTTGTAAACGATTCAGCTTGAACTGCCCGGAAGCAAACCTGGCCGAATGGGAACAGGTTATCTTCGAAGAAGCGAACCCGGCAGGCGAAGTCACGATTGGTATGGTCGGCAAGTACATTGAACTGCCAGATGCCTATAAATCTGTGATCGAAGCGCTGAAACACGGTGGCCTGAAAAATCGCGTAACCGTCAACATCAAGCTGATTGATTCGCAGGATGTGGAAACGCGCGGCGTCGAAATTCTGAAAGATTTGGATGCTATCCTGATCCCTGGCGGCTTCGGCTACCGTGGTGTTGAAGGCAAGATCGCTACCGCACGCTATGCGCGTGAAAACAAAATTCCTTATCTGGGCATCTGCCTGGGTATGCAGGTTGCGCTGATCGAATTCGCGCGTAACGTTGCAGGCATGGAAAACGCCAACTCTACGGAATTTGTGCCAGACTGTAAGTACCCGGTTGTGGCGCTCATTACCGAATGGCGTGATGAAGATGGCAATGTCGAAGTTCGTACTGAAAAGAGCGATCTCGGCGGCACAATGCGCCTTGGCGCACAGCAGTGCCAGCTTAGCGATGACAGCCTGGTCCGCCAGATGTACGGCGAGCCAACTATCGTTGAGCGTCACCGTCACCGCTATGAAGTCAACAACATGTTGTTGAAACCGATTGAAGCTGCAGGTCTGCGCGTTGCGGGCCGTTCCGGGGATGATCAGTTGGTCGAGATCATCGAAGTACCGAACCACCCGTGGTTTGTTGCTTGTCAGTTCCATCCGGAGTTTACTTCCACGCCGCGTGATGGGCACCCGCTGTTTGCTGGCTTCGTGAAAGCCGCGAGCGAGTACCAGAAGCGTCAGAAGTAAGAAAAGTTAGAACGGCAACGCCCCACGAGGGGCGTTGTTTGTCTGGAGTTTTAGTTTAACTTGTACTGAGGAAAACCTAATGTCCAAAATCGTTAAAATCATCGGTCGTGAAATCATCGACTCCCGTGGTAACCCGACTGTTGAAGCAGAAGTACACCTGGAAGGTGGTTTCGTCGGTATGGCAGCAGCTCCATCAGGTGCTTCTACTGGTTCCCGCGAAGCACTGGAACTGCGTGATGGCGACAAATCTCGCTTCATGGGTAAAGGCGTACTGAAAGCTGTTGGTGCGGTAAACGGCCCAATCGCTCAGGCTCTGCTGGGTAAAGATGCTAAAGATCAGGCTGGCATCGACAAGATCATGATCGATCTGGACGGTACTGAGAACAAATCCAACTTCGGCGCGAACGCAATCCTGGCCGTATCTCTGGCAAACGCCAAAGCAGCAGCTGCTGCTAAAGGTCTGCCACTGTACGCTCACATCGCTGAACTGAACGGCACCCCAGGCAAATACTCCATGCCAGTTCCGATGATGAACATCATCAACGGCGGCGAGCACGCTGACAACAACGTCGACATTCAGGAATTCATGATTCAGCCAGTTGGCGCGAAATCCCTGAAAGAAGCCGTACGTATGGGTTCCGAAGTGTTCCACAACCTGGCTAAAGTTCTGAAAGCTAAAGGTATGAACACTGCTGTTGGTGACGAAGGCGGCTACGCTCCTAACCTGGGTTCCAACGCTGAAGCTCTGGCTGTTATCGCTGAAGCGGTTAAAGCAGCTGGCTACGAGCTGGGCAAAGACATCACTCTGGCGATGGACTGTGCAGCTTCTGAATTCTACAAAGACGGTAAATACGTTCTGGCTGGCGAAGGCAACAAAGCATTCACCTCCGAAGAATTCACTCACTTCCTGGAAGAACTGACCAAACAGTACCCAATCGTCTCCATCGAAGATGGCCTGGACGAATCTGACTGGGCTGGTTTCGCATACCAGACCAAAGTACTGGGCGACAAAATCCAGCTGGTTGGTGACGATCTGTTCGTAACCAACACCAAGATCCTGAAAGAAGGCATCGAAAAAGGCATCGTTAACTCCATCCTGATCAAATTCAACCAGATCGGTTCCCTGACCGAAACTCTGGCTGCGATCAAAATGGCGAAAGACGCTGGCTACACCGCTGTCATCTCTCACCGTTCTGGCGAAACTGAAGACGCTACCATCGCTGACCTGGCTGTTGGTACCGC
>NZ_CABTJS010000160.1:0-48507 GCF_902485085.1 uncultured Kluyvera sp. | reverse complement strand
CAGATTGTCTGATAAATTGTTAAAGAGCAGTGCAACACGGCTTTCGCTCACTGTTGCGAGGTGGCGTATATTACGCTTTCCTCTTTCAGAGTCAAGCGTTTAATTTCGCTTTTCTCTGTTGAGATTCTCTGGAGAACCTCGCTGACCCGGCGGCTTGTTTGCCGTTGTTCCGTCTCAGTGGGGCCGCATTATAGGGAGTAATTGAGATCCCGCAAGCATAAATCTTAAAAAACTTTTCGTTCGCTCACTTTCCAGGCAATGCGTCGATTTAGCACCCTATTTGGGCGAAAGTTGCGCTAATTCTTTGGCAAATCCGGCCACCTGCTCCCAGTCGGTATACACCACTTCTTTACTGGTATCCGTTTCCCCACCGGTCATCTTCATAATGAGGCGAATCATAAAGCGGTCAAACCAGCGATAGCGAGGGTAACGTAGCGCGCCAGCGAACACGGCGCAGGCGTTTGGCTGCCATGGTGAACGCAGCAGGAACTTACGTGTATAGCTGTTGGTCTGCGGAGAACGCTTCTCTGGTTTGCGTGCTACCAGATTCACCGCAAAGAACGCGCTCGGAATCGCCTGCAGCGCCGTCGTGTTCTTCTTAACAAAACGATCGAGCGCAGAATGGAAATGGCCGTAACGAATAGAAGCGCCAATCACCACCCGGTCATACAGCTGCCAATCAATACTTTCCGTACGATTCAAGTCCACCATAGCGGTATCCACACCCAACTCACTGAGCTGCGAGCAAAGATAGGCCGCAATTTCGCGCGTCTGCCCATCACGGGTAGAAAAGAGCATTAATGTTTTCAACGCTGACTCCTGTTATTCGCGCCAGAATGTTGGGGTAAACAGCACCAGCAGCGTAAAGACCTCAAGACGACCAAACAGCATATTCGCAATCAGGATCCACTTCGCCACCGGATTCATGCTGGCAAAGTTATCCGCCACCACGCCGAGCCCAGGGCCGAGGTTGTTCAACGTCGCCACCACAGAGGCAAACGCAGAGAAGTCATCCACGCCGGTCGCGATGATTGCCAGCATGCTAATAATAAAGACCAGCGCGTAGGCGGAGAAGAATCCCCATACCGCCTCAAGGATACGTTCCGGAAGCGCACGGTTACCCAGTTTAATGCTGTAGACCGCATTCGGGTGAACCAGGCGTTTCAGCTCGCGGTTCCCCTGTTTGAACAGCAGCAGGATACGAATGACCTTCAAACCACCACCCGTTGAACCTGCACAGCCACCGATAAAGGCGGAACATAAAAGAAGAACCGGCAGGAACAGCGGCCAGCGCGCGATGCTGTCGGTAGTAAAGCCCGCGGTCGTCGCCATCGAGACCACCTGGAAGAACGCCTGGTTAAGCGTCGTCACCGCCGAGCTATAGATGTCATGGAACCACAGCACCAGGGTGCAGATAATCACCAGCGTCAGTTGTACCCCGATAAACATGCGGAATTCCGGGTCACGCCAGTACACCTTCAGGCTGCGTCCACTTAATAAAGAGAAGTGCAGGCCGTAGTTACAGCCGGAGATCAGCAGGAAGATAGCAATAATGGTATTGATGGTGGGACTATTAAAGAAGCCAACGCTGGCGTCATGCGTGGAGAAGCCGCCGATGGCAATAGTCGCAAAGCTGTGGCCAATCGCATCAAACGCGGGCATCCCGGCAAACCACAGCGCCAGCGCACAGGCCACAGTTAATAGTACGTAAATGAGCCACAGCGTTTTCGCCGTTTCGGCAATTCGCGGGCGCATCTTGTTGTCCTTCAGCGGCCCCGGCATTTCCGCTCTATATAGCTGCATCCCACCTACGCCAAGAATAGGCAGGATTGCCACCGCCAGCACAATGATCCCCATCCCGCCAAACCACTGCAGCATTTGTCGATAGAAAAGGATGGCGTGGGGCAGCGAGTCCAGCCCCACCAGCGTGGTCGCCCCGGTGGTTGTTAAACCGGAGAACGATTCAAAGAACGCATCGGTGACCGTCAGGTTCGGCTGTTCAGAGAAGATAAACGGTAGCGCACCCACGCTGCCCAGCACCGTCCAGAACAGAACAACAATCAGGAAGCCTTCGCGCGATTTCAGTTCGCCCTTCTCCCGACGGTTCGGCCACCACAGCAGCGAACCAATCACCAGCGCGACAAAAAAGGTTTGAGTAAATGCGCGCCCGGCGCCATCGCGGTAAATCAGAGCCACCAATCCCGGGAGGATCATTGTCCCCGAGAATAAGATGACCAGAAGTCCAACAATTCGAGTAATGGCACGAAAATGCATTTCCGGCGCGTCCTTTGATAATCAAAAAAGTCAGGAGGGGGATTATTCGTCAATCGCCAACAATTGCAATGAACCACGACTAAAATCCGCCAGTCTTGCGGAAAAATCATGCACTTTTGCCTGCGGCAGCGCGATACGGAGCTGTACCGACGCCTGATAATCACTGGCAACAATCTGCCCGGCATACTGCCCAACCAGCGACTCAATGCCCGCAAGCTGCCCGTATTCACATAGCAGAGTATATTCGGTTAACGGCGTTTTGATCTGCGTTGTCAGCAGATTGAGCCCCTGCTGCACGCCACCGCCGTAGGCTTTTACCAGCCCACCGGTACCTAACAAGATACCACCGTAGTAGCGAACCACTACGGCGGTGATTTCACCGACACCGCTGCCCATCAGCTGAGCGAGCATCGGTTTACCGGCCGTACCCGCCGGTTCACCATCATCAGAGAAGCCAAGCTGCTGTGAATCATCCGGTCGACCCGCCACCCACGCCACGCAGTGGTGGCGGGCATCCGGGTGTTCAGCACGTACAGACTCAACGAACACTTTCGCCGCCACCACCCCGTCGGTGTGCGCCAACAGGGTGATGAAACGACTCTTCTTTATCTCTTCAACAAAGGTGACCGGCTCGGCCGGTATTCGCCAGCTTTCCATTACGCCAGTTTCAGGTCACGCGTCATGTTTTCGATATTGTTCTCGTGAATAACCACGTTATCTTCAATACGAATGCCGCCAAACGGCTTCAGCGCTTCAATTTTCTGCCAGTTGAAGTGCTTGCTGAACTGACCTTCACGCCACGGCGCGAGCAGAGACTCAATAAAGTAGATGCCCGGTTCGATGGTCAGCACCATGCCGGGTTGCAGCACGCGGGTGCAGCGCAGGTATGGATACTTAGACGGTGCTGCCAGATGCGTGCCGGTGTCATCCTGCATAAAACCAGCGACGTCATGCACCTGCAGGCCCAGCGGGTGGCCAATACCGTGCGGCATAAACGGTCCAGTCAGGTCATTTTCGACCATCGCTTCTTCGCTCATATCGGTGACTATCTGATGCTTACGCAGCAGTTTGGCGATACGCTGATGGAACTGGATGTGGTAATCCACGTAGCTGGTGCCCGCCTTCATGGTGGCAATCAGCGCCAGCTGTTCAGTGTTCACATCTTTAATCAACTGAGCAAATTCATTGTCGCTGTGTGCCGCCCAGGTACGGGTAAGGTCAGCGGCATAGCCGTTATATTCCGCCCCAGCATCCAGCAGGAAGCTGCGGATTTCAGCTGGTGCGCGGTGATCCAGCTTGGTGTAGTGCAGCACCGACGCATGCTCGTTCAGCGCCACGATATTGCCGTAAGGCACATCGGTATCGCGATGACCGGTAGCCGTCAGATAGGCCTGGTTGATATCAAACTCACTCATGCCGGAACGGAAGGCTTCTTCTGCCGCACGGTGGCCGTTGACCGCCATCTTCTGCGCTTCACGCATACACGCCAGCTCATAGTCAGTCTTATAGGCGCGATAATAGTGCAGGTAGTCAATCACCCCTTTCGGGTTGATGTTGCTCGCGGCAATGCCCAAGCCCAGCGCACGCTCCGGAACCGGACCAATATAGCCGATGTTGCCACGTGCAGCGGGCAGCTGACTGCCAATGCCGTCCGCTTTTGGCAGCGCAATGACTTCAACCTCTTCTGTCCAGAACGAGGTCGGCAGCGGTTCGACGTTGTGCCAGTAATCAACCGGCAGGTAGAACCACAGCTTCGGTTTATTAACGCCGTCCACCAGCAGCCAGCAGTTTGGCACCTGAGTCACCGGCACCCATGCTTTGAACTGCGGGTTGACCTTGAACGGGTACGCGTGGTCATCCAGAAAAACATTCATCAGCTCGCCAGAGTGGATAAGCAGCGCATCGAGTTTGAAACGGTCGAGTGCGTTACGTGCTCGCTCTTGTAAGGTAACAATATGATTTTTATAGAGTGCGGCCAGTGATTCCATGATTTACCCTTTTGATTTTTTTACCCTTTAGTCACCGCATATTAGCACACCTCTCCCACCCTGCGTGATTTCCGCCGGACGTGATCCGACCAGCAAATATTTAAAGTCTTATTTGCATTTATTTAACACAAAATACACACTCCTGATTATCTGGTATGACCAGATCACTTTGCTGGATTCAGGAGACTGACATGCTCTACAAAGGCGACACCCTGTACCTCAACTGGCTAGAAGATGGCATTGCCGAACTGGTGTTCGATGCCCCAGGCTCAGTTAACAAATTAGATACCGCAACCGTAGCCAGCCTCGGGCAGGCGCTCGACGTCCTCGAAAAACAAAAAGAGCTGAAGGGGCTGCTGCTGCGCTCTGAAAAGGCGGCCTTTATTGTCGGCGCGGATATCACCGAATTCCTTTCGCTGTTCCTGGTGCCAGAAGAACAGTTCAGCCAGTGGCTGCACTTCGCCAACAGCGTCTTCAACCGTCTGGAAGATTTGCCGGTCCCAACTATCTCTGCCGTCAACGGCTATGCGCTAGGCGGCGGCTGCGAATGCGTGCTGGCCACCGACTACCGTCTGGCAACGCCAGATCTGCGTATCGGTCTGCCGGAAACCAAGCTGGGCATCATGCCGGGCTTTGGCGGCTCTGTGCGTATGCCGCGTCTGCTGGGTGCCGATAGTGCACTGGAAATCATCGCCGCCGGTAAAGATGTCGGTGCCGATCAAGCGCTGAAGATTGGCCTGGTCGACGGCGTCGTGAAGCAGGAAAAACTAATCGATGGCGCGCTGGCAGTACTGCGTCAGGCGATTAACGGCGACCTCGACTGGAAAGCCAAGCGTCAGCCGAAACTTGAGCCGCTGAAGCTCAGCAAGATTGAAGCCACCATGAGTTTCTCTATTGCTAAAGCGATGGTGATGCAGACGGCGGGTAAACACTACCCGGCGCCAATCACGGCGGTGAAAACGATTGAAGCCGCCGCGCGCTTTGGCCGCGAGGAAGCGCTCAATCTGGAAAACAAAAGTTTTGTTCCACTGGCCCACTCTAATGAAGCCCGTGCGCTGGTCGGTATTTTCCTCAACGATCAATACGTAAAAGGTCAGGCTAAGAAACTGACCAAACACATCGAACCGCCAAAACATGCCGCCGTACTGGGTGCAGGCATCATGGGTGGCGGGATCGCTTACCAGTCTGCCTGGAAAGGCGTGCCGGTTATCATGAAGGATATTAATGAAAAATCGCTGACCCTCGGCATGACCGAAGCCAGCAAACTGCTCAACAAGCAGCTTGAACGCGGCAAAATCAACGGTCTGAAGCTGGCAAGCGTGATTTCAACTATTCAGCCGACGCTGGAGTATGCCGGTTTCGACCGCGTTGATGTGGTCGTTGAAGCCGTCGTGGAAAACCCGAAGGTGAAAAAAGCGGTACTGGCAGAGACCGAGCAGAAAGTGCGCCCGGATACCGTGCTGGCTTCTAACACCTCAACTATTCCTATCGGTGAACTGGCCGATGCGCTGGAGCGCCCGGAAAACTTCTGCGGTATGCACTTCTTCAACCCGGTGCACCGTATGCCGCTGGTTGAAATCATCCGCGGTAAGAAAACTTCAGAAAGCACCATTGCGAAAGTGGTCGCCTGGGCGAGCCAGATGGGCAAAACACCTATCGTGGTCAACGACTGCCCTGGCTTCTTCGTTAACCGCGTACTGTTCCCGTACTTTGCTGGTTTCAGCCAGTTGCTGCGCGACGGCGCGGACTTCCGCAAGGTTGATAAGGTCATGGAGAAACAGTTTGGTTGGCCGATGGGCCCAGCCTACCTGCTCGACGTGGTCGGGATTGATACCGCGCACCACGCGCAGGCGGTGATGGCGGCCGGTTTCCCTCAGCGTATGCAAAAAGATTATCGCGACGCTATCGATGCGTTGTTCGACGCCAGCCGCTACGGCCAGAAAAACGGCCTGGGCTTCTGGCGCTATAAAGAAGACAGCAAAGGCAAACCGAAGAAAGAAGAAGACGCGGCGGTCGATAGCCTGCTGGCAGACGTTAGCCAGCCGAAGCGCGACTTCAGCGACGACGAGATCATTGCCCGCATGATGATCCCAATGGTCAACGAAGTGGTGCGTTGCCTGGAAGAAGGCATTATCGCCAGCCCGGCAGAAGCCGACATGGCGCTGGTCTACGGCCTGGGCTTCCCTCCATTCCACGGCGGCGCGTTCCGCTGGCTGGATACGCTCGGCAGCGCGAAGTACCTTGATATGGCGCAGCAATATCAGCACCTCGGTCCGTTGTATGAAGTCCCGGCCGGCCTGCGCGACAAAGCGCGCCATAACGAAGCGTATTATCCTCCAGTTGAGCCAGCCCGTCCGGCTGGTGAGCTGAAAACGGCTTAAGGAGTCACGATGGAACAGGTTGTTATTGTTGATGCAATTCGTACCCCGATGGGCCGTTCCAAAGGCGGTGCGTTCCGTAACGTGCGCGCCGAGGATCTCTCCGCGCACCTGATGCGCAGCCTGCTGGCGCGTAACCCCGCGCTGGAAGCGGCCGCCATCGACGACATCTACTGGGGCTGCGTGCAGCAGACGCTGGAGCAAGGCTTTAACATCGCCCGTAACGCGTCGCTGCTGGCGGAAATCCCGCATTCAGTACCGGCAGTGACCGTGAACCGTCTGTGTGGTTCTTCCATGCAGGCGCTGCACGATGCGGCCCGCATGATCATGACCGGCGACGCACAGGTCTGTCTGGTTGGCGGCGTAGAGCATATGGGCCACGTGCCAATGAGCCACGGCGTCGATTTCCACCCGGGCATGAGCCGTAACGTGGCGAAAGCCGCAGGCATGATGGGACTCACGGCTGAAATGCTCTCCCGTATGCACGGTATCAGCCGTGAAATGCAGGACGCGTTTGCCGCTCGTTCCCACGCTCGCGCCTGGGCTGCAACACAATCTGGTGCCTTTAAGAATGAAATCATTCCGACCGGCGGCCATGATGCAGACGGCGTACTGAAGCAGTTTAACTATGATGAGGTCATTCGTCCGGAGACCACCGTTGAAGCGCTTTCAACGCTGAAACCGGCCTTCGACCCGGTGACGGGAACGGTAACGGCAGGCACCTCTTCTGCACTTTCCGACGGCGCTTCCGCCATGCTGGTGATGAGCGAAAGCCGCGCTCGCGAGCTGGGCTTAACGCCGCGCGCGCGTATCCGTTCGATGGCGGTGGTCGGCTGCGACCCATCCATTATGGGTTACGGCCCGGTTCCGGCCTCGAAGCTGGCGCTGAAGAAAGCCGGCCTGACCGCGAACGATATCGATCTGTTTGAGATGAACGAAGCGTTTGCCGCGCAGATCCTGCCATGCATTAAGGATCTGGGGCTGATGGAACAGATTGACCAGAAGATAAACCTTAACGGCGGCGCGATCGCGCTGGGCCACCCGCTCGGGTGCTCCGGTACGCGTATCAGCACCACCCTGCTGAACCTGATGGAGCGCAAGGATGTCCAGTTTGGTCTGGCGACCATGTGCATCGGGTTAGGTCAGGGCATCGCGACGGTTATCGAGCGCGTATAAAAAACGCGCCCCGTTAGTCGGGGCGCGCAGTATACCGTTATGGTTTGCCGGGCAAGCACAGCGCCACCGGCAAACACGCCGGATGGCGACGCAAGCGTCGCACAGGTCGACAACACAACAAAGTTTAGTTGCCGTTCTTCCCGCCTGTCAGGGGCGGGTTTTTTATTGCTTATCAGATAAAGGCAAACGCATCGCCGAACAGGCGATCTTCACGCGCCTGACGTTCGTTGCAGAACAGGTCACGGGCAATCTTCGCCATTTCAAAACGACCAGCGATATAAATATCGTGATTCGCCAGCGTGCCATAATCTTGCAGTACCGCCGTCAGTACGGTACCAGAACGTCCGCGCCACTCTTCTTCCGGTTGCTCAACTACCGGCACCACGCGCAGGTTCGGATGATTTACCGACAGTGCTTCCAGCTCAGAGAGATCGTACAGATGCTTCTCTTCACGGCCACCCCAGTAAATCGCCACTTCGCGGTTCGGGTTTTGCGTCAATGCGGTCAGCAGAATTGAACGCACATAAGAGAAGCCGGTGCCGCCAGCAATCAGCACTAACGGACGATCGTCTTCTTCACGCAGCCAGGCTTCACCGTGTGGGATATCGACAACCACTTCACGTTCTTTGAGGATGCGGTCCATTACCGCCATGGCGTACAGGTTCAGCTCTGACGCGCCGATATGCAGCTCAATAAACGCCTTTTCATCCGGCGTAGAAGCCATAGAGAACGGGCGCTTGTCACGTTCATCCATTACGACCATCAGGTACTGCCCGGCACGAAATGAGAAGTCAGCTTCGGGTACTAAACGAACGCGATATACCGTATCGGTAATGGCGTCCACCGAGGTCACTTTACAGCTTAAGGTTGTCATGCGCTCCCTCTGTCGGGTCTTTTCCTCATCACACTTCACGCTGCGGATGCGTTGTCTGCGGCGTGAAGTTCTCAAAGGAGATCATTATCATTTATCGTCGGAAAAAATGGCCAGCTCGTCCCAGATTTCATCGATACGCGCCGTAACGGCGGGATCCTTCTTAATAGGACGGCCCCATTCGCGCTGGGTTTCCCCAGGCCATTTATTGGTGGCATCCAGGCCCATTTTCGACCCCAGGCCGGAAACCGGCGAGGCGAAATCCAGATAATCAATCGGCGTGTTCTCGACCAGAACCGTATCCCGAGCGGGATCCATTCGGGTGGTAATCGCCCATATCACATCGTTCCAGTCGCGTGCGTTGACGTCATCATCGCAGACAATCACGAATTTTGTGTACATAAATTGGCGTAAAAACGACCATACACCCATCATTACGCGTTTTGCATGCCCCGCATACTGTTTTTTCATCGTCACCACGGCAAGGCGATAGGAACACCCTTCCGGCGGCAGGTAGAAATCAACAATCTCCGGGAACTGTTTTTGCAGGATTGGCACGAAGACTTCATTCAGCGCCACGCCCAGCACCGCGGGTTCATCCGGCGGACGACCGGTATACGTGGAGTGGTAGATAGCATCTTCACGCTGGGTAATATGCGTGACGGTGAAGACCGGGAAGCTATCCACTTCGTTGTAATAACCGGTATGGTCGCCATACGGGCCTTCCGGTGCCATCTCGCCAATCTCGATATACCCTTCCAGCACGATTTCCGCGCTGGCGGGCACTTCCAGATCGTTAGAAATACACTTCACCACTTCCGTTTTAGTACCGCGCAGCAGGCCCGCAAAAGCATACTCAGAGAGCGTATCCGGCACCGGCGTTACCGCGCCCAGAATGGTCGCCGGGTCAGCGCCAAGCGCAACGGATACCGGGAAGCGTTCGCCCGGATGCGCCGCACACCACTCCTGGAAGTCCAGCGCGCCGCCTCGATGCGACAGCCAGCGCATAATCAGTTTGTTTTTGCCAATCACCTGCTGGCGATAGATACCCAGGTTCTGCCGCTCTTTATGCGGGCCACGGGTCACCGTCAGACCCCAGGTAATCAGCGGCGCGGCATCTTCTGGCCAGCAGGTCATCACCGGAATGCGGGACAAATCAACGTCATCACCGGCGATAATCTTTTGCTGGCAAGGGGCGCCGCGCAGGCGTTTGGTTGGCATGTTCAACACCTGCTTAAACTGCGGCAGCTTGTCGAACAGGTCGCGGAAGCCTTTCGGCGGCTCCGGTTCTTTCAGAAAGGCTAAGAGCTTACCCACTTCGCGCAATGCGCTGACATCTTCCTGCCCCATCCCCATCGCGACGCGCCTAGGCGTGCCGAACAGGTTGCACAGCACTGGCATGTCGTAACCCTTTGGATTTTCAAACAGCAGCGCTGGACCACCGGCACGCAGCGTGCGATCGGCAATTTCGGTAATTTCCAGATGGGGATCAACCGGGAGGCTAATACGTTTTAGCTCGCCCTGCTGTTCGAGCAATGTCAGAAAGTCGCGTAGGTCATGGTATTTCATGGGGTAATTCTTGGCCTCCTGGTAAGCGCCTTAGTATACGGCGAATGGTCCTGTGATGCTGTATTTTTGTTAAATTAAAGTAAATCAAGGCAGTAATAATCAACATCGCGATTTAGCCGTACTTTTGTTATGCTTTCGCGCTAAACAGCGGAAATGAGTCATTATGCAAGCCTGGTACTTACTATACTGCAAACGCGGGCAACTTCAGCGTGCCCAGGAACATCTGGAACGACAGGCGGTCAACTGCCTGACGCCAATGATCACCCTGGAGAAAATGGTGCGAGGGAAACGCACGTCAGTCAGTGAGCCGCTGTTCCCGAACTATCTGTTTGTGGAATTTGACCCTGAGGTTATTCACACCACCACCATCAACGCCACCCGCGGCGTCAGCCATTTTGTTCGTTTTGGGATGAGCCCGGCAACGGTGCCGTCTTCGGTTATCCATCAGCTTTCCATTTATAAACCTGACGATATTACCGACCCGGAAACGCCGTACCCTGGCGACAGCGTGGTGATCACCGAAGGTGCATTCGAAGGGCTGCAGGCAATCTTTGCCGAGCCGGACGGTGAAGCACGTTCAATGCTGCTGCTCAACCTGCTGAATAAACAGATTAAGCAGAGCGTTAAAAACACCGATTTCCGCAAAGCCTGACTTAAAAGTGGATATTAAACAGCCGTCTGGCGTTATTGTCCGTGACGGCTTCCAGCCATTGCGCCTCTTCACCGCGCCAATTCGCAACCCGCTCCAGAATATGCGTCACGTAGGCAGGTTCATTACGCCGTGAGGCTGGCTTTGGCATCATATCGCGCGGCAGCAGGTACGGTGCATCCGTTTCCAGCAGTAACCTGTCCGCCGGAATCATCGGCAGCAGTTCGCGAAGTTCGAGTCCACGACGCTCATCGCATACCCAGCCGGTAATGCCAATCGACAGCCCGCGATCCAGGCACGCCTGCGCTTCATGCCGCGTTCCGGTAAAACAGTGCAGCACCGCGCCAGGTAGATGGTCGAGCCACGGTTCCAGCAGGGTGAGAAAACGGTCGTGCGCGTCGCGGCAGTGTAGAAACACCGGCATGCCGAGTTCAGCGGCCATTGCCAGCTGCGCGGTAAACGCCACTTCCTGCTCGGCTGGCGTAGAGAAGTTGCGATTAAAATCGAGACCACACTCGCCCACCGCCACCACTTCCGGCTTATTGACCAGCGTGTAGATGGCTTCAGCGACTTCCGCAGACCAACTGCTGGCATCATGCGGATGCACGCCAGCGGTAGACCAGCAGCATTCAAAGCGTTCAGCCAGCCGCTGCGCTTCTTCGCTTTCGTGAAGGTTTGTGCCCGTTAGCAGCATGCCGTGTACACCGGCGGTGCGTGCTCGTGCGACCACTTCATCGCGATCGCGAGCAAACTGTGAGCTGGTCAGATTGACCCCAATGTCAAACATCATCACTCCCATATGACAACCGCCCTGGCGGGCGGTTGGTGATTATTCTTCAGCTTGTTCTTCTTCCGCGTCTTCATCACGCGTTAGCCGCTTCCCAGCGTAGAAGCGAGAGAAGAAAACCCCCACTTCGAACAAACAGTACATCGGAATCGCCAGCAGCGTTTGCGAGAACACATCCGGCGGCGTTAGCAGCATGCCAACAACGAAGGCGCCAACCAGCACGTACGGGCGTTTTTTCCGCAGATCGTCCGGCGTGGTAACACCCACCCAGCAAAGCAGCACAATCGCCACCGGCACCTCGAACGACACGCCGAACGCAATGAACAGCGACATGACAAAATCGAGGTAGCTCTTAATATCGGTCGAGACCAGCACCCCTTCCGGCGCGGTATGCGTCAGGAAGCCAAATGCCAGCGGGAACACCACAAAGTAGGCGAACGCCATGCCGATGTAGAACAGTAGAGTACTGGAAACCAGCAGCGGCACGACCAATCGACGTTCATGCTTGTACAGCGCAGGCGCTACAAATGCCCAAACCTGATACAGGATGACCGGGGCGGACAGAATCAGCGAGACCATAAAGGTCAGCTTGATAGGCGTAAAGAACGGCGACGCCACGTCGGTGGCAATCATCGTCGCGCCTGCCGGCATCTGCTTAATCAGCGGGGCGGAGACCATCTGATAGATGTCATTGGCGAAGTAGACCAACGCCAGGAAAATCACGATGACCGCAATGATGCAGTTGAGCAGGCGCTTGCGCAGCTCAATCAAATGAGCGATCAGCGGTTGAGTATCTTCTACGCTCATGTTTACGGTTTATCACTCGATGCGGGGGATGAATCAGGAACAGCGGCCGCAGGGACTTTCTCTTTCTCTACAGGCTTTACTGCCTCGGCGTCAGGCGCAGGTGCCTCCGCCGACGATGCTTTAGGCTCGTCAACGTGCGGCTCAGCAACTTCCGGCTTCACAGCGTCCTTATCCTTCACCACCGGGTTATGGATGGTATTGGCCTCGTCGCTCGCCTTTTCAGGGTCGTTCGCCGTATAAGAACGCTTCATCGACTCTGCAGCTTCACGCAGCTCGTCCATGGAGGCCTTCAGTTCTGGCGTCAGGTTATCCAGACTCGCTTTCTCCACTTTTTTCAGGCTGTCCTGAAATTCCTGGAGTTTAAGCTCCTGCGTCAGCTCGTTTTGTACGGTTGTTGCCAGAGAGCGCAGCGCGCGGATCCAGCCAACAACCGTCTTCACTGCTACCGGTAAGCGTTTTGGCCCAAGCACAACAAGGCCAATAATAAACACCAGCAGCAGTTCACTGAAACCAATATCAAACACGAATTACACCTGCTCGTTGTCGTGGCGTTTCGCTTCGTCTTTCTTTGCACTTTCCTGCTTATCAGTGATTGATTTTGCAGTGAAATCTGCATCCTGGTCCGCTTTGTTTTTGGTGTCGTCTTCATCACTCATGGCTTTTTTAAAGCCTTTGATAGACGAACCTAAATCGGATCCCAGTGAGCTCAGCTTTTTAGTCCCGAAAAGCAGAACTACGATAACGACGATAATCAGCAACTGCCAAATACTAATACCACCCATACATGTCCCTCTGATATACACTTCATCCTTCAAGCTGCCTCTGCGTTGGCTGCGTTCGTTCACCCCAGTCACTTACTACAGTAAGCTCCTGAGGATTCACTCACTTGCCGCCTTGATGCAGCTTGAATGATTTTGTGCATAGATGATGAAATAATCAGCGCGCATTATACGTTATGCAACGCTCTCTTAGCGACGCATAATTCAGCGCGTCTTCCGCCACCCGGCGAACCATACCACCAGCCCTCCGGCCATAAGCCATGCGGGTGTCAGGCCCCATTCCGGGCGATTAACTAGCAATATTGTACCGCTCAGGAGTAAAACCGCGCCTATACCAAAGAGATAACGCGATTGCCCCTGACGGGTATGATGCGTCGTCAGATTCTGCGAGAGTTTCTCAAGGCTCGCCTGAACCTGCTTACTCTGACGAAGGCTGTCATATACCAGCTCCGGCAGTTCCGGCATCTTTTCAATCCAGAACGGCGCTTTGTCCTTCAGTGCGCGAACCAATGCCGGAATACCAACCTGGTCTTTCAGCCATGACTCAAGGAAAGGCTTCGCCGTCTTCCATAAATCTAACTGAGGATAGAGCTGACGTCCTACCCCTTCTACGTAAAGTAATGTCTTTTGTAGCAACACCAGCTGCGGCTGAACTTCCATATTGAAGCGTCGGGCGGTGTTAAACAGGTTCAGCAGCACGTGGCCGAAGGAGATCTCAGCCAGCGGTTTTTCAAAAATCGGCTCACAGACGGTGCGGATAGCAAACTCAAATTCTTCCACGTTGGTGTCCGCAGGAACCCAGCCTGAATCGACGTGCAGTTCTGCCACCTTACGGTAATCGCGGTTAAAGAAGGCAATAAAGTTTTCCGCCAGATAGCGCTTGTCGTCTTTGTTGAGCGAGCCAACGATACCGCAGTCGATGCCGATGTACTGCGGGTCTTCCGGGTGCTCATAGCTGACGAAAATATTCCCCGGGTGCATGTCCGCGTGGAAGAAGCTGTCGCGGAACACCTGGGTGAAGAAGACCTGCACGCCGCGTTCGGCCAGCAGTTTCATATTGGTATTCTGTTTTTCCAGTGTTTCTACGTCAGAGACCGGAATACCGTAGATGCGCTCCATCACCAGCATGTCAACGCGGCAGTAGTCGGAATAGACTTCCGGCACGTATAGCATCGGGCTGTTTTCGAAGTTACGGCGCAGCTGAATGGCGTTTGCCGCTTCGCGCAGCAGGTTCAGTTCGTCAATGAGCGTTTTTTCATAGTCACGCACCACTTCAAGCGGGCGCAGACGACGACCGTCCGGCAGCAGGCGAGGTACCCAGCGCGCCAGGCGATAGATAAGCTTCATGTCCGCTTTGATAATCGGCAAAATATCCGGGCGGATAACCTTAATGACCACCTCTTTGCCGTTCTCTTTCAGGCGAGCAGTGTGCACCTGGGCAATGGAGGCCGAAGCCAGCGGCTCGATGCTAAAATCATCAAACCAGCTTTCAACGGGAATATCGCCCATCGATTTTTCAATCTGCTGTTTCGCCAGCTTACCGTCGAACGGTGCCACGCGGTCTTGCAGCATGATGAGCTGGTCGGCAATTTGCGGAGGGAAAAGGTCGCGGCGGGTAGAGAGCATCTGCCCAAACTTGATCCATACCGGGCCAAGCTCCTGTAATGCCAGACGCAGACGTTCGCCTAACGATTTATCCTTATGGCGATTCGGCATCCAGAACAGCAGCCGCCGCCCAATGCGCAGCGGCAGCGTGATACGCATTTTGGGAATGAGCTCATCAAGCCCGTAACTCAAAAAGGTGCGGATGATAAAATACAGGCGCCGTAATTCTCCTGGCGTCATTTCCCCTCCAGTTTTTCCAACCGTTTCGTCAGCGCGGCAACATCACGTTCAACGGCCGTTGTTTCTTCCGCAAACCAGGCCACTTCCAGCGCGCCGGGAGCCAGTCGCCACTCTTCAGTCAGGGTTTCCGCCACATAGCGCTGCTGGCGTGCCAGCCCGTGCTGAATGAACTTCGCCCCACCGCGCAGCGCTTTGCTGATCCCCTCTGCTGCCACATCGCCGGTATAGGGCGCCAGCAGTTCTGCAGGAGAGAACTCCGCCAGATCCGCCAGCGAAACCAGGTTTTGCACTACCTGAAGATCGCCCTGCACTTCCAGGTCGTTATTGCGGATGAGCGCCGTGAGCTGCTGACGGTTGCGCAGTTGAGGCAATACGCTAACACGGGTAATAACGGTGCAATCCGCCTCGCCGTCCCACGCGCCGATCACGTCAACCTGACGCTCACTAAAAATCAGCACCAGCGGAGAAGAAAACTCTTTCAGCTCAATGCGTAATACTTTTCCGATAAGACGCTGACGGGCAGGTTTCAACGCTTTTTCGCGCCATAGCAGCGCATTAATGGCGGTTTCAATACTGCCGGTCACTAAGGGTTTTAAAGGCATATGGCCCCCGCTTATCAGAATTTATAGCCGCGATGCAGCGCGACAATCCCGGCTGTCAGGTTGAAGTATTCAACGTTTTCAAGCCCGGCGTTTTGCATCATCCCTTTCAGGGTGTCCTGATCGGGGTGCATACGAATAGATTCCGCCAGATAGCGATAGCTTTCTGCATCGTTCGCCACCATTTCGCCAATACGCGGCAGAATGTGGAACGAGTAGGCATCGTAAGCTTTGCTCAGTGGGTCGATAACCGGCTTGGAGAACTCCAGCACCAGCAGGCGCCCACCAGGCTTCAGTACGCGATACATTGAACGCAGCGCTTTGTCTTTGTCGGTGACGTTACGCAGACCAAAAGAGATGGTGATGCAGTCAAAGGTATTATCCGGGAACGGCAGCGCTTCGGCGTTAGCCTGTACGTATTCCACATTACCTACTACGCCGATATTACGCAGTTTCTCACGCCCCATTTTGAGCATGGAGTCGTTAATATCTGCCAGCACCACGCGGCCGGTTTCACCGACCATACGCGAAAATTTTGCCGTCAGGTCACCGGTGCCGCCCGCCAGATCGAGGACCGTCTGTCCACGGCGCACGCCGCTGCAATCAATGGTAAAACGCTTCCAGAGACGATGAATACCGAATGACATCAGATCATTCATCACATCGTATTTTGCGGCGACAGAATGGAAGACATGCGCCACCATGTTTTCTTTCTGTGATTTGGCGATTGTTTGAAAGCCAAAGTGCGTCGTTTCTTGTGAATCCTCAACCATCTCTATGCCTGCTTATCAAGAAAATGTTCATGGAGTGTAACAGATTGGACGCAATTGCCCTACGATTCCACCCCGTTACCAAACCCGTGCGGCGAGCGTCTTAGCGACGTTCTGCGGCTAACGGATTGTCATCATTCGTGTCTGTGTCGTCACGCAGACGAAAATCATCGTCCTGTGCCGTCGCCTGTTCAACCAGTTCCGGATTAATCTCGCGTTTTACCTCCACCCCAAGGTGGCGGAACGCTTCGGCCTGCGTTAGCAGGTTGCCGCGCCCGGAAGTGAGCTTTTTCATCGCCTGCCGGTAGTTTTCCTGCGCTTTATCGATACTCTGGCCAATGGCCGACATGTCATCCACGAAAAGGCGCATTTTGTCATATAAGCGGCTCGCGCGTTCAGCAATATGCTGCGCATTTCGGCTTTGATGCTCATAGCGCCAGAGATTGGCGATTGTCCGCAGCGCCACCAGCAGCGTGGTCGGGCTCACCAGCATGATATTGTTTTTGAGCGCTTCGCTGATAAGCTCGGGCTGGCGGTCCAGCGCCAGCAGGAATGCCGGTTCGACGGGAATAAACATCAGGACATAGTCCAGTGAACGCAGCCCCGGGAGCTGCTGGTAATCTTTGCGCCCCAGCATCCGAATGTGGTTACGCACTGCGGCAATATGCTCCTGCAGCGCGGCTTCGCGGGTGTAATCATCTTCGGCGTTAAAGTAGCGCTCGTAGGCCACCAGCGTCATTTTGGCATCCACCACCACGTCTTTGCGGTGCGGCAGGCGCACGATAACGTCAGGCTGCATACGGGAATTGGCATCGGTGTTGATACTCACCTGAGTTTCATATTCGTGCCCTTCACGCAGACCAGATGCCTCCAGCACACGCGTGAGCACCACTTCACCCCAGTTCCCCTGGGTTTTGTTGTCGCCTTTTAGCGCGCGGGTCAGGTTAACCGCTTCCTGCGCCATCTGGGCATTGAGCTGCTGGAGGTTGCGAATTTCATGCGCCAGGGTGTGACGCTCGCGCGCCTCCTGACCAAAACTTTCCTGAACCTGACGGCGAAAACCATCAAGCTGTTCACGAAGCGGCGTAAGGAGACCATGTAAGCTCTGGCGATTTTGCTCCTCCACCCGACGGTTGCTCTGCTCAAAAATACGGTTCGCGAGATTTTCAAACTGCTCGCTCAGACGCTGTTCGCTGTTGAGCATCAAACGGTATTTTTCATCACCGTGCTGCCGCGTGGTCTCCAGCAGCGTAGTGACCTCTCGTAGATCAACTTCCAGCGACGAGTTGATTTCTCGCAGGCTGCGCAGTTCGTTGTTGAGCAGTTCGCACTCTTCACGCCAATGGGCGTTCTGGGCAATTTGCTGTTTTGCCGCGCTAAGCTCAGCGTACACATCACGCTCTTCAGCTAGTTGTTCGGCCCGCTGCTGCGCAACACGATAGCTTGCGGCCAGCCAGCCAATCGCTATGCCCGCCAGCGCGACCAACGCATAAATCACTACGGCAATATCCACAACGCCTCCTGCTTGAACCCGTTATCTGCACAAAATAGAATTGTGCTGTATAAACGTCCAGTTTTAAAGCGGTTTCCTGCGAGGCTCAGCGCAAAAATCATTATTAAATATTCATAAGGTAAATTCAAAAATAAGTAATTTTATTTTAAACAAATAAAATAGAGTAGAGAAATATATTTTAATACATTAAAACAAAAGCGTGTCACAAATTACCACTGCGTTTTTATTGCCTGACAAAAACATTCAAGATAATCTATCGAAAATTAGTTCCCACTCAGACACTGGCGCCACTAATATACAAAATATCAATAAACCTCTGATTCTTGTTTTTTATTTTACAGCTCTAATTTAAATAAACGCTGAATCACTGCTTTATTTTATCACCTCAATGAACACAATAACTAACGGAGAATATTATGGAATTTGGGACATGGATAAAAAAAAGAATTGCCGGAGAAGATGCCGCTCTTGGAGTCCCCAGGGAGAAGCAAAACTTAAATGGTCTGATACTCGAAGAGGCAATTGCCTATCATATTGCCTGGCGAGAACGTTGGTTAACTGCATTGCGTGAGAATAGAGGACACGATTTTGATATTACGCAGGTTTCCAGCGATGCAGTCTGCCAGGTAGGGAAATGGATATACAACGAAGGTGCATCATTCGCCAACTATCCTGAATACGAACACTTCCGCATTCTGCATGCAAAATTTCATCAATGCGCTGGGAATATCGTTGCGTTACATCAGAAAGGCCATTTTCTGGATGCCTTCGCCGCCGTCAGTAATGATCTAATGCCATTGTCTGAAGAAGTAGGACTGTCGCTTGGCGCATTGCTGGAAGCCTCACAGCGCTAAATACAAAAAAGGCCTCATAATGAGGCCTTCAATCATCTCAGACCTGATTACAGCAGGCGGCGTGCCGCTTCCACCACGATTTTCACCGCGTGGCTTTCAGTCTGCTTCATGGTCTCAGCATTTGGGATTTCCTGCTGGGTACGGTTAACGATAACCCCAGCAACCATCCCTGCGCGCAGACCCTGGCTTGAGCACATGGTCAGCAGCGTCGCGGACTCCATCTCGTAGTTCATCACGCCCATTGACTGCCACTCTTCCATGGAGCCTTTGAAGTTTCTTACTACGCGACCGGAGAAGGTGTCATAGCGTTCCTGACCCGGGTAGAAGGTGTCAGAAGAGGCGGTAACGCCCACATGAGTGGTCGCGCCTACTGATTTCGCCGCTTCTACCAGTGCAGTCGTACACGCGAAGTCAGCAACAGCTGGATATTCCATCGGTGCAAAATGTAGGCTCGCCCCGTCCAGACGAACGGAAGCCGTCGTGACCAGTACGTCACCGACGTTAATATTCGGCTGAATAGCGCCAGTGGTACCCACGCGCAGGAAAGTACGAATACCCAGTTGCGCCAGCTCTTCCACGGCGATAGAAGTGGATGGTCCACCGATGCCGGTAGAGCAAACGATCACTGACTTGCCGTCGAGCTCGGCACGCCAGGAAGTGAATTCACGGTGAGATGCCAGTTTTACCGGCTTTTCCATCAGCGCGGCGATCTTTTCCACACGTTCCGGGTCACCAGGGACGATGGCCAGCGTAGCCCCTTGAAGGTCACTTTTGGTGAGGCCGAGATGAAAAACATCAGACTTGGACATAAAGAACTCCTCTGTGGTTCAGTTTTGTCAGAAGAAGCAAAAATGTACTTTATAGAAGACCACAACATCTTTTCGTGACTACCATCACTAAGAATTAAAAATATTACATTAAATTCCACGCAATTAGTGATTCACATCACATTAACAAGTTATTGTTATCACCTGCTGCACAAAAATACGCCGCATTCAGGCACTGTGATTCAGCTATGAGTTCATTAAAAGGGTACGGAGAATGCCATGACAATCAACAAACAACCTGGATTTGCCCCTGCTGCTTCGCCTCATACCTCAACCGCTGTTCATACCTCCGACGAGAGCATCTCAGCCGGAGAAACGTCTATTCCTTCACAAGGTGAGATGTTGCCGGCGTACCACGCGCGCCCCAAGCACAGCGACGCGCCGCTGCCGATAATCATCGTAGTGCAGGAGATTTTTGGTGTCCACGAACACATCCGTGATATTTGCCGCCGTCTGGCGCTGGAGGGTTATCTGGCGATCGCACCAGAGCTCTACTTCCGTCAGGGCGATCCTAATGATTACGCTGACATCCCTACACTGTTTGCTGGCCTGGTCTCAAAAGTTCCCGATGCGCAGGTTCTGGCCGACCTCGATCACGTTGCCAGTTGGGCTGCGCGTAACGGTGGTGACGCCAGCCGCTTGGGCATCACCGGCTTTTGCTGGGGTGGGCGCATTACGTGGCTCTATGCCGCGCACAACCCGCAGTTGAAAGCCGCCGTTGCCTGGTATGGCCGTCTGGTCGGTGATAAAACGCTGAACAACCCAAAAAACCCAATAGATGTCGCCGTCGATCTGAGCGCGCCGGTGCTGGGGCTGTACGGTGGAGAGGATACCGGGATCCCGCTGGAGTCCGTCGAAACCATGCGTCATGCCCTGCGCGCGGCCAATGCGAAAGCAGACATCGTGGTTTATCCAGAAGCCGGGCATGCGTTTAACGCTGATTATCGCCCAAGCTATCATGAAGAGTCGGCCAAAGACGGCTGGCAGCGCATGCTGGCATGGTTTGCGCAGTACAATGGGAAAAAAGGCTAAGCCTTATATAGAGCGAAACGGAGGCCAATGCCTCCGTTTCATTTTTTACGCCTGACGCAGGTTTTGCGCCGCTTTTACCATGTTCGCCAGCGCCGCGCGGGTTTCTGGCCAGCCGCGAGTTTTCAGACCGCAGTCCGGGTTCACCCACAAACGTTCTGCCGGAATACGCTGCTCCGCTTTTTTCAGCAGGGCTTCAATCCACTCCACGCTCGGTACGTTCGGTGAGTGAATATCATAAACGCCCGGCCCGATTTCGTTCGGGTAGTCGAACTCTTCAAACGACTCCAGAAGCTCCATGTCTGAACGGGAGGTTTCAATGGTAATCACATCCGCATCCAGCGCCGCAATAGAATCCATGATGTCGTTGAATTCGCAGTAACACATGTGAGTGTGGATTTGAGTATCGTCTTTCGCCACCGCCGCGTTGATACGGAAAGCTTCCACGCCCCACTCCAGATAGGCCGCCCAGTCGCTGCGACGTAACGGCAGACCTTCACGCAGCGCCGGTTCGTCAATCTGAATAATACCAATGCCGGCCGCTTCCAGATCCGCCACCTCATCACGCAGCGCCAAGGCAATCTGCTTAGCAATAGTTTCGCGGGTCACGTCTTCACGCGGGAAGGACCAGCAAAGAATCGTGACCGGGCCGGTCAGCATACCTTTCACCGGCTTGTCGGTCAGAGACTGGGCGTACTTCGCCCACTCCACGGTGATCGCTTCCGGGCGGCTAACATCGCCGATGACGATCGGTGGCTTCACACAGCGGGAACCGTAGCTCTGCACCCAGCCGTTCTGGGTGAAGACGAAGCCATCGAGGTGTTCACCGAAATATTCTACCATGTCGTTACGCTCGGCTTCACCGTGCACCAGCACATCAAGGCCCAGACGCTCCTGCTCAATAATCGCCTGCTTGATATGTTCGGCGATCCCGGTGCGGTAGTGGTTGGCATCCAGGTTGCCCTTTTTGAAGTCCAGACGCAGACTGCGGATTTCCGTGGTTTGCGGGAATGAGCCAATGGTTGTGGTTGGCCACGCGGGCAGGTTAAAGCGCGCACGCTGCGCTTCAGCGCGCTCCGGGTAGGCGCTCGTGCGCTGGCTATCTTTGGCAGTAATCGCCGCCAAACGCTGTTCCACCGCCGCATTGTGTACGCGGGTTGAGTGACGACGAGCCTGAATCGGCGCGCTCCACTCGACCAGCGCCGCCGCGTTGCCGGTATTCAACGCATCGCGAAGCAGCGCCAGCTCACCGCATTTTTGCAGGGCGAAGGCGAACCAGCTCTTCACTTCCGCATCCAGACGGGTTTCAACGCTCAGGTCGATAGGGCTGTGCAGCAGGGAGCAGGAAGAGGCGACCCAGAGTTCACGTTTTCCAACCAGCGCTTTAATCTGCGCATACTTTTCGGTGAGATCGGCGCGCCAGACGTTACGACCATTAATCAGACCAGCGGAGAGCAGCCAATCCCCCGGCAGGCGCTGATGTAGCGCGTCAACGTCATCTTTACCGTGTACCAAATCAACATGCAGTCCTTGCACCGGCAGCGCGGCGATGGTGTCCAGATTCGGCGTCACGCCTTCGAAATAGGTGGTGAGCAGCAGCTTCACATGCCCCTGCAGCGCATCATAGGCTGGTTTAAAAGCGTTCAGCCACGCCTGCGGCAGTTCGAGAACCAGCGCTGGTTCATCAATCTGTACCCACTCAATACCGCGTTTAGCCAGCTCGGCCAGTACCTGCTGGTACACCGGCAGGATGTCGTTTAGCAGGGTCAGACGGTCAAACTGCTCACCTTTCACTTTCCCCAGCCACAGATAGGTTACCGGCCCGAGCAGGACAGGCTTCACGTTGTGGCCGAGCGCTAGCGCTTCGTCGACTTCGTCCAGCAGTTGGGTCCAGGTCAGTTTGAACTGCTGTCCTTTGGTGAACTCAGGCACCATGTAGTGATAGTTGGTGTTAAACCATTTGGTCATTTCTGCCGCCGCCGCAGGTTCACCGGTCGGTGCGCGGCCACGGCCAATACGGAATAGGGTGTCGATATCGACAGAACCATCGTTGTTCTGATGGCGAGCCGGGACGTTACCTAACAGCAGACTGGTGGTCAGTACATGATCGTACCAGGCGAAATCGCCCACCGGCAGCAGGTCGATACCCGCTTGCTTCTGCTGCTCCCAATGACGGGCACGCAGCTCGCGGCCAACGGCCAGCAGTTCTTCACGGGAGGCGTTACCCGCCCAATAGCTCTCTTGCGCTTTTTTCAGCTCGCGACGCAGTCCAACGCGAGGGAAACCGAGGGTGTGGTTTTGAATAGTCATCATATGCCTCTCTTAATTGTTGAAATCCTTTGGATTTTCAATTTAGGGAAGGCGGCAAGTTTATGAATCCCCGGGAGCTTACTTAAGTAAGTGACTGGGGTGAATAAACGCAGCCAACGCACCATAAATTTAAAAGACGAAGGATTTTAGCCGTCCAGATGTTTACACATCCATAATGTGAATGTACTGTATAATCCTCAAGCGCAAATTGTTCATGCCGAAGTGAAGGACTTTCATGATCGAAATTAAACATCTGAAAACGCTCCAGGCGTTGCGGAACAGTGGTTCTCTGGCAGCCGCGGCGGCGACGCTGCATCAGACCCAATCCGCCCTGTCTCACCAGTTCAGCGATCTGGAACAGCGCCTTGGCTTCCGGCTATTCGTACGTAAAAGCCAGCCGCTGCGCTTTACCCCGCAGGGTGAAATCCTGCTGCAGCTGGCGAACCAGGTGCTGCCGCAGATAGCCCAAGCGCTGCAGGCGTGCCATGAGCCGCAGCAGACTACCCTTCGCATCGCCATCGAATGTCATAGCTGTATTCAGTGGCTGACCCCTGCGCTGGAGAATTTCCGTAAGCAGTGGCCGCAGGTTGAAATGGACTTTAAGTCCGGCGTGACCTTCGACCCGCAGCCTGCCCTCCAACAGGGCGAGCTGGATGTGGTGCTCACCTCTGACATCCTGCCGCGCAGCGGCCTGCACTATTCGCCGATGTTTGATTTTGAAGTGCGACTGGTCCTGTCGCCGGATCACCCGCTGGCAACCAAAGCACGCATTACGCCGGAAGATTTGGCATCAGAAACGCTGCTGATTTACCCAGTACAGCGCCAGCGTCTGGATATCTGGCGTCATTTCCTGCAGCCTGCTGGCATAAGCCCGCAGCTGAAAAGCGTTGATAACACGTTGCTGTTGGTGCAGATGGTTGCTGCGCGGATGGGCATTGCCGCCCTGCCGCACTGGGTGGTGGAGAGTTTCGAGCGCCAGGGTCTGATTGTGACCAAAACCCTGGGCGAAGGGCTGTGGAGCCGACTGTACGCCGCCGTGCGTGATGGCGAGCAGCGTCAGCCGGTGACGGATGCGTTTATTCGCTCAGCGCGGAACCACGCTTGCGATCATCTGCCGTTCGTGAAGAACGCGGAGCGACCCAATGGCGATGCACCCACAGTGAGGCCAGTATCACCGCAGCCCCTGTAAGGAAGCTTGGCCAGTGAGGCTGTTGATGCCAGATAGCCAGGTTCACCAGCAGTCCTGCCGGGACATGCATATTGTTCATAATCCCTAAGGTGCCTGCATCCACCTGCGTGGCACCGTAGTTCCACATAAAGTAACCAATCCCTGAAGCCACCACGCCGAGGAACACCAGAATCCCCCACTGCGGGAGAGTCTGCGGCATTTTCTGCGCGTTGCCGAGCAGCATCCAGGCCACCGTCGCCACCAGAAACGCCCCAAGGTAGAACCAGGCAAAGGCGTTATGCTGCGGCATCGGTCGGGTTTCCATCAGTCGCTTATAGCCCACCATGCCAATCGCAAAGACGATATTGGAAAGCTGCACCAGGATAAGCCCCGTCCAGAAATGATTGGTGATATGGTCATAGCGAATAATCCCCGCGCCGATCACCGCCAGCAGCGCGCTAAACGCGTAGCTCCAGCGCAGGCGGCGGCCGCTCATCAGGTCATAAATCAGCGTGATGTAGAGCGGCGTGAGGACGGTAAACAGCAACAATTCAGACACGGTGAGGTAGAGATAAGCATGGAAGCTCAGCATGTACATGATGCCAAGCTGCATTGCGCCCACCAGCATGTACAAACCAACGGTTTTCAGGCTGTGCCCGCGGGTGCGCAGAAACGGCAGAAAGACCAGCGCCGCCAGGCCTACGCGCACCAGCACCGCAAAGTAGCTGTCGACGTGCCCGGCAAGGTACTCGCCGTAGAAGCTAAAAGAGAAAGCCCACAGAATCGTGGTAATAATCAGGAGCGCCACAATGAATGTCTCATAGGAAGATGAGCATTCATTGTAGCGGAGTTGCTGGTTGACAACTGACCACTAAATAGTCAGTTGTTGATAATTAACGCAGATACATGTCACGCAGGAAGTGCGGGACTGCGTCATCGGCGTTAGAGCCGATCACTTCAAGCTCCGGATGCAGGTCTTTCAGACGCTGGTGCGCGCCTCCCATAATGCAGCCTTTCCCCGCCATCGACAGCATTTCAGCGTCGTTCATCCCATCGCCAAAGGCGATGCAGTCTTTCAGGGTATAGCCCATCGCTTTCGCCACCGCTTCCAGCGCATGACCTTTCGACACGCCGCCCGCCATCACTTCCAGACAGGTGAGCGTGGAGAAGCTGACGTTGACGCGATCGCCCCAGCGCGCGTTAATTGCCTGTTCCAAAGGCAGCAGCGTTTCGTGGTCGTTGCAGGTGAAGAACACCTTGCTGACCCCTTCCGGCTCCAGCATACCTGGTTCATATAGGGTGTAGTTGAAGACCGCTTCTTTGAAGAAACGCATCTCTTCCGGGCGGTGGCGGTTCATAAACCATTCGTCTTCACGATAAACGTTGGTGACGATGTCCGGATTCGTATTCACGATGCCGAAGAGATCGGCGGCGATATCGCGATCGAGGTTATGGGCGAAGACCTGTTTTCCGTCAGCGTCGTGTACGCGCGCGCCGTTGGAGGTGATCATGTAGGATTTGATCCCCAGATTATCGCGAATCTGGCCCACATCGATGTAGTGGCGGCCGGTCGCGAAAACAAAATTCAGGCCGCGCTCGGTGAGCAGCTTCAGCGTTTCTTTCGCATACGGCGTTAAGTGGTGGTCAGGGGAGAGTAAGGTGCCATCTAAATCAGACGCAACAACCTGGTACATATTCGAATTTAACCTCTAAACAGTGCGGCGCTGGCGCCGAATTAACGATGTCGATGGAAAAAATCGACGATGGCAGTGAGTGCGACTGAGCGCATAGCGTCCTTTTCAAAAAGGATCTCATGATAGGCGCCCTGTATGACAAGCGGCTTACCGCCATCACAAGGATGGCCCGCTTCGGCGCGAAGCTCGCAATAACGATCGTGCATGCGATTATCAACGACGCGTTCTTCCTCCGCCTGAATCAGCAGAACAGGAAACGTCTCTTTTGCAGCACCGGCGAGGATTTGCTCCCCTGCCAGGATACCTTCTCTGACCCAGTGATACGTGGGGCCGCCCACGCGCAACCGGGGTTCATCGGCATAAAAACGAACGTTACGCCGATAGCGTTCGCGGCTATGGGTCAGGACATTAATACCAAATGGCAAGGCATGCCATCGGCCTGTTCCCATTGCATAACCTTCCCGAAGACGCTGATGGCCCTCAGCCCAATCGAGAAGTGGCCTGACTACCCATTCCGGCAGGCGCATAATAATACCGAACATCGGCGCACAAAGCGCGATGGCGTCACAGCCTTGCGGATTACGCTGCAAAAACTGCGTCGCGATAGCCCCGCCCATAGAGTGAGCGAGGATAAACCGCCGCCGACAGTGTCCCGGCAGCACCTGTTGCTGCCAGAATGCAGCCAGATCGTCGACATAGTCGCTGAATTTCGCCACGTGGCCGCGATGGGTATCGGACAACATACGTCCGGAACGTCCTTGGCCACGGTGGTCGATAATCAGTACATCAAAGCCGCTATGGAAAAGATCGTACGCCAGTTCGGCATACTTTACGTAGCTTTCAATTCGCCCGGGGCAGACCACAATCACGCTGTCATGCGCAGGCGAACTGAACCGCACGAACCGTACCGGAACGCTATCAACGCCGATAAACTCTGCTTCCTCTCGCCCCCGCCAGAAATCCATCAGCGGGCCGGTCGTAAAGGCAGCAAACGCGTTTTCTCTTGTATTCCAATCCTTTTGCTGTCGAAACATCGGGCTTCCACCCCTGCTAACCGCTGAAAATCATTTTTTTTTGACGCATAACACAACGTCTGGACAATAGCGTATTGTGGCATAAAAACAGACAATCAGGGAGTTTCTCATGACCTTCGAATGGTGGTTCGCCTACCTGCTCACATCCATAATTCTTAGCCTTTCTCCGGGCTCAGGGGCGATCAACACGATGACCACCTCGATTAACCATGGCTATCGCGGAGCAGCAGCATCGATTGCCGGTCTTCAAACCGGCCTGGCGATACACATCGTGCTGGTTGGCGTAGGCCTCGGGACACTCTTCTCGCGCTCCCTGCTGGCCTTTGAGGTGCTGAAATGGGCGGGTGCCGCATACCTTATCTGGCTTGGTATTCAGCAATGGCGCGCCGCAGGCTCCATCGACCTGAAAACGCTGGCGAAGACGCAAAGCTGCGGCAAGCTGTTTCAGCGCGCGGTATTCGTCAACCTCACCAATCCAAAAAGCATTGTGTTTCTGGCCGCGCTATTCCCACAGTTTATCGTGCCCCATCAGCCGCAGATTATGCAGTACCTGATTCTTGGGGTGACGACTATCGTTGTCGATATCATCGTGATGATTGGCTATGCCACGCTCGCGCAGCGGATCTCGGCGTGGATTAAAGGGCCGAAGCAGATGAAGGCACTGAATAAGGTGTTTGGTTCGCTGTTTATGCTGGTAGGGGCGCTGCTGGCATCGGCTCGCCATGCATGAATCCGGCGCACAAAATTTTGTCGCGGGGATAACTCGCTGACAAAATCGCGCGAGCGGTTACGCATCCCGGAAAGAGAGCTCGAATTATCGCTAAGCGACAAATAGGCTCAGTGACAGAATGCCGCCAGACTTTTCATTCACGGATGATAAACGATGACGGAGACAGCCACACCGCATGATGCGGTCTTTAAAACCTTCCTTTCCTGCGCTGATACGGCGCTGCTACAGGACAAGCTAGCCAGTTTGTTTATTCTGGGACACACCAGCGGACAACAAATAACCGTACTGGTAAACTACCTGATGCAGGCCGGACAAGCCCAGGATGTTCAAAAACCATTGTATGGATTGGCACAGCGCGTGCCGCAGCATGGAGAAAAGCTTATGACCATGGCAGAACAGTTAAAATTGATTGGCCGCCAGGAAGGGATTCAACAAGGTATTCAGGAAGGTAAACTTGCCACATTGCAGAATGTCGCACAAGCAATGCTGGCGAGGGGTCTTGATAGCGACATCATCACTGAGATCACCGGACTTTCCCATGATGAACTCCAGCAACTCCGCCACTAAACACCGCATAGCCCACTCGATGACAACAACGAGTGGGCCAATCACTTAGCGCGAAATAATCAGGTGAATGCCGAAGCCCGCAAATAACGTGCCCGCCACGCCATCAATCCACTTCGCCGCACGCTGGTAGCCGCGACGCATAGCGGGTAGCGCAAACAGACTCGCCACCACGGTAAACCAGGCCAGTGTTTCAAGGATAATCAACAGGAAGATCCCCCAGCGCTCGGCCGCGCCGACGTTATCGCCAACAAACAGCGAGAACACCGAGCCAAAGTAGATAATCGCTTTTGGGTTGGCAAGGTTAGTCAGCAGGCCTTTCATAAAGCTGCGCCCGCCCTGAGCCAGTTCAACCTGCGGTTCTTCGGCTGAATCGACTTTCTCTTTCTTCAGCGCCCCGCGCAGCATCTGGTAGCCCATCCAACACAGGTACAGACCGCCGCCGACCATAATGATGGTGTGCAGCCACGCCATTTTTTCAATAATCAGGTGCAGACCGAGCAGCGCAACGCCAGCCCAGACCATCACGCCACAGGTGATCCCCAGTACGCCCATCATCGCCTCTTTGCGCGAGCGGCTAACGGCAGTCTGGGAGACAAAAAAGAAGTCCGGCCCCGGGCTCATCAAAGCAATGATGTGCACCAGCGCGACGGTCAGAAACAGCGTAATCATGATAGACCTACCAAACGGGGCGATAAATTCGCGGAAATTAGTACAGTGAGTAACTATCTTTGCACTTTTTCCACGAACTGACTACTCCTCATCGTCGCCGTCGACGTGAGCGCGGATAAGCGCCAGAAACTCGCGGCCAAAACGCTCGAGCTTACGCGTGCCGACGCCGTTGACGCTGAGCATATCGCTCGGAGAGATAGGCATCTGTTCTGCCATTTCAATCAGCGTCGCGTCGTTAAATACCACATAAGGTGGGATATTTTCTTCATCGGCAATGGCTTTACGCAACTTGCGCAGCTTGGCAAACAGCTGCTTGTCGTAATTGCCTACCGCCGCTTTCTGCATCACGCGCGGCTTCAGCGCCACGATACGCGGTACGGCAAGCTGCAACGGCGCTTCGCCTCGCAGCACCGGGCGGGATGCGTCGGTAAGCTGTAGCGCAGAATGTTGGGCGATATTCTGGGTGACAAAACCTAAGTGGATAAGCTGGCGAATGACGCTCACCCAATGTTCATGACTTTTGTCGCGCCCCATGCCATAGACTTTCAGTTTATCGTGTCCGAACTCGCGAATACGCTGGCTGTTCGCACCGCGAATCACCTCAACGACATAGCCCATCCCAAAGCGCTGGTTAACCCGGCCAATGGTTGAGAGCGCAATCTGCGCATCCTGCACGCCGTCGTACTGTTTAGGCGGGTCGAGGCAGATATCGCAGTTACCGCACGGCTCCTGGCGACCTTCGCCGAAATAGTTGAGCAGCACCAGGCGACGGCAGGTCTGCGCTTCAGCAAACGCCCCCATCGCGTTGAGCTTATGCCGTTCAATATCCTGCAACATGCCCTCAGGTTTTTCTTCCAGACAGCGGCGCAGCCACGCCATATCTGCCGGGTCGTAAAACAGCATCGCTTCCGCCGGCAGGCCGTCTCGGCCAGCACGACCGGTCTCCTGATAGTAGGATTCGATATTGCGCGGAATGTCGAAGTGCACCACGAAACGAACGTTGGGCTTGTTGATACCCATCCCGAAAGCCACGGTAGCGACGACAATTTGCAGGTCGTCGCGCTGGAATTTCTCCTGCACGTCGGCGCGCACGTTGTTTTCAAGCCCGGCGTGATAAGCCCCCGCGCTGATGCCACGGCTCTGCAAACGGGCTGCGGTGTCTTCCACCTTCGCACGGCTATTACAGTAAATAATGCCGGATTTACCGCGCTGCTCCTGCACGTAGCGCATCAATTGGTCGATGGGCTTAAACTTCTCCATCAGCATGTAGCGAATATTCGGGCGGTCGAAACTGCTAATTTGGATAAACGGATCGTTCAGCCCCAGCAAACGGACAATATCGCTACGCGTGGTGTCGTCGGCGGTAGCCGTCAGCGCCATAAACGGCAGCGCAGGGAAACGCTGACGCAGTTGACCCAGGGCGGCATATTCCGGGCGGAAATCATGTCCCCACTGCGAGATACAGTGCGCTTCATCGACCGCCAGCATCGCCGGATTCCAGTGCGCCAGATGCTCAAGGAAGTTATCCAGCATCAGGCGTTCCGGTGCGATATAGAGCAGGCGAATCTGTCCGGTACGGCAGCCGGCCATCACCTCTTGCTGTTGCTCACGAGTCTGGGTGGAGTTGATACAAGCCGCCGCCACGCCGTTCGCCAGCAGTTGATCGACCTGGTCCTTCATCAGCGAGATCAGCGGTGAAACCACCACCGTCAGGCCGTTAAGCACCAGCGCAGGAATTTGATAGCACAGCGATTTGCCGCCGCCGGTTGGCATCACGACCAGGCAGTCGCGCCCTTCCAGCACGGTATCGATAATGGTTTCCTGGCCAGGACGGAACTGCTGGTAGCCAAAGGTCTCTTGCAAAACCTGTTTAGCCAGCGATTCCTGATTTAAAACTTCCGCCTGTGCCACATTGACCCCATTACCGTTAAATAAAAACAGGCGCTATTTTCAGCGCCCGCGTGCCAAACTGCAACGTTTTAGACGAATTCCTTCGGCCATGCTCGCAACAAACCGCAGGAATTGCTCTTAAAACAGATCGTTAAGCATCACCCCGACCCCAACGCGAGTCTGGTTAAAGTTATAGTCGATAAGCGATTCGCCGTATCCACTATACACCTGAGTATAGAGGCGAACGTGCTTACTGATAGGATAGCTAATGCCAAGCTCAGCGCCGCCGTAGCCCGTGTTCCAGTTATATTGCCCCTGCGCGCTGAGCACGGCATCGCCCAGCTGATAGCCGATTTTCAGCCGGTAGTAGCCCATATATTTGGTGATATCCGGGTTATCGTCGGTATCGCCAATCACGTACCAGGGCTTCACTTCAACCAGCCAATTGCCGTTCTGCGCCATTAAGCGCGTGTACAGACGGTTCCAGCTACGGGAAGTTGGGTCCGAGCGGCCGTTAGAATCGTGGTTGTAGCCCACTTCCACATCACGAAGCGTCCAGCCGGCGAAGCGGTAGTCGGTGGCAAAGCCGAGAAAGAGCTGCGGCTCATAGTTGGTCTCACGAAATGGCGCCGACTCGTCGCTGTTGGACATCTGCCACCAGGAGCGCTGAGTATATGAGGCGGCCAGCACCGAGTTATCACCCAAAATGCCGCGCCACAGCGGGAACGCCAGGCTAAGCTGGAATTTCACCTCGTCTTTCCGCGCATTCTCAGCCCAATCATAGGTTCGAATCGCCTCTTTATTAAGGTCGCTGGTCCAGGTGTAGAGCAGATAGTTGCTTTCGTAGGGATAAAGCGTGAACGGATTATCATGCTCTTGTAGGAGGTTGGCGATAATACTGCCGCGCACCGCGGGTACATCATGTACTTCTTTAATTGTCGCTTCCTGCGCCAGCGCCGCGACAGGCAGTAGCAGCGCCAGCAGCCCACTTAGTGAGATCCGCATCAATCAACTTCCCCTGAGATATATATAAATAATGGATAATAAATTGACACATATTCTACCCGTTTATGCGGCTCTTGCTCATCAAACCTTTCCGAAAGTAGAAATCAACATCCAATAGGCATAAAATCAACATTTTATTAACAATGAAATGTAAGGTTACTATGTCTGCAGAACTCACCGCGGAAGCCGCACTCAAGCTGGTTGGCGAAATTTTTGTCTACCACATGCCGTTCAACCGGGCGCTGAATCTGGAGCTAGAGGTCTATGAGAAAGCGTTCGCACAGCTGAGTTTCAACAACCAGCCAATGATGGTCGGCAACTGGGCGCAAAGTATCCTACACGGCGGGGTGATCGCCTCGGCGCTGGACGTCGCGGCAGGCCTGGTATGTGTGGGCAGCACGCTGGCACGCCATGACACCATCAATGAAGATGAGCTGAGACAGCGGCTATCAAAAATGGGCACCATCGACCTGCGCGTCGACTATCTTCGCCCAGGGCGCGGCACGCGCTTTACCGCTTCCAGCACGCTGCTGCGCGCAGGCAATAAGGTTGCCGTTGCCCGCGTTGAATTGCACAACGAAGAGAAAACGCATATCGCCAGCGCCACGGCGACTTATATGGTGGGATAACCGTCAGAATCGCGTAAAATTGCGTTACTTTTTCGAAATGGATGTTTCACATGGATCCCAAACAAACGCGACAAGGCGTGCTTCTGGCCCTTGCCGCCTATTTCATCTGGGGCATCGCTCCAGCCTACTTCAAGCTGATTTACTACGTTCCAGCCGATGAAATCCTGACCCACCGTGTTATCTGGTCATTTTTCTTTATGGTGGCGCTCATCAGTATTAGCCGCCAGTGGGCGCAGGTCAAAACGCTGCTGAAGACCCCAAAGAAGATCTTCCTGCTCGCGCTATCGGCAGTATTAATCGGCGGCAACTGGCTGCTGTTTATCTGGTCGGTCAATAACCACCATATGCTGGAGGCGAGCCTCGGCTACTTCATCAACCCGTTGGTGAATATTCTGTTGGGGATGATTTTCCTCGGCGAGCGTTTTCGTCGGATGCAGTGGTTAGCCGTTGCGCTGGCGATTTGCGGCGTTCTGGTACAGCTCTGGACCTTTGGCTCGCTGCCAATCATTGCGCTGGGGCTGGCGTTTAGCTTTGCCTTCTACGGGCTGGTGCGTAAGAAAATTGCCGTCGATGCACAGACAGGCATGCTGTTTGAGACGCTCTGGCTGCTTCCCGTGGCCGCGATTTATCTGTTCGGCATCGCCGATAGCGCCACCAGCCACATGGGTAGCAACTCATGGTCGCTGAATCTGCTGCTGATTGCCGCAGGCGTCGTGACGACTATCCCATTGCTGTGCTTTACCGGTGCGGCAACGCGCCTGCGTCTGTCAACGCTGGGCTTCTTCCAGTACATCGGCCCTACGCTGATGTTCCTGCTGGCGGTAACGTTCTACGGTGAAGTGCCTGGTGCGGATAAGATGGTGACCTTTGCGTTTATTTGGGTCGCGCTGGCGATATTCGTGATGGATGCGCTGTATACGCAAAGACGGGGACGTCGGAGCTAAAGCAATGCCGGATGGCGGCTGCGCCTCATCCGGCCTACATTGATGTGCTGCTGTAAGCCGGATAAGCGAAGCGCCATCCGGCACATCCATTACAGCCAGTTCTTGCGCTTAAAGTACAGATACGGCGCAAGCCCCGCCAGAATCATAAAGATAATCGCCCCAGGGTAACCAAAACTCCATCTCAGCTCCGGCATAAACTCAAAGTTCATACCATAGCTGGAAGCCACCAGCGTCGGCGGTAGGAAGACCACGGAAACCACCGAGAAGATCTTGATGATGCGGTTCTGCTCAATGTTGATAAAGCCCATCGCCGCCTGCATCAGGAAGTTAACCTTCTGGAACAGCGATTCGTTGTGCGGCAGCAGAGATTCGATATCTCGCAGGATTTCTCGCGCCTGCTCAAGCTGATTCGCTGGCAGACGCGCCTTACGCACGAGGAAGTTCAACGCGCGCTGGGTATCCATCAGACACAGGCGTACCTTCCAGCCGATATCTTCCAGTTCAGCCAGCGTCGAGAGCGCTTCGTCGTACTCGTCGCCCTGATGTCCTTCCATAATGACGCGGCTCAGCTTTTCGAGATCGCTGTAGATGTTTTCGATTTCATCCGCCAGCTGTTCGATTTTGGTTTCAAACAGGTCGAGCAGCAGCTCGTAGGCGTTACCGTCCGCCATCTCCTGATTACGCGCACGCATGCGGTAAAGGCGGAATGCCGGCAGCTCACGTTCACGCAGGGTAAACAGACGCCCTTCGCGGATGGTGAATGCCACGGTGGAGTTACCCGCGTGATCGTCCGCATCTTCATAAAAGAAGAAGGAGTGAATATGCAGGCCGTCTTCGTCTTCAAAAAAACGTGCGGATGCTTCGATGTCTTCCAGTTCAGGGCGCGTGGCCAGGTTCTGGCCCAAATCCTTTTGCACACGGTTTCGTTCGTCGTCGTCAGGCTCGACTAAATCAACCCAGACCGAGCTGGCAAGATGATCAATCTCATCCGCCTCAAGACGCGTTAAACGATTGTTTTCCAGTTGAAATGCGCTCAGCATGACCGGGACTCCCAATGCAAAAAATTATCGGACAGCCGGTGGGCACACAGAAACTACAGGGGTTTCAGACCATTAAACAGCCTGACTCAATGCGACGGGAAATACGAGTCGCTGACAACCGCTAAGGCTATCAGCATAAGAGGATAGCCTTAGGAGTTGTTCCTGAATGACAGGAAGGTGAGCCAGCATCTACTGGGTGTGTCCAAGGCTTTGTCCTCTTAGCGTAATCGTGCGCGCATGTTACGCCAGCAAAAAAACGCCGTCAACACGCAACGAAACGCTAACCGGGATTAATTACCTTCTGTTCAGTAAGGCTAGCATATGGTTACAAAATAATGATATTTTTCTGAAAGTTATACCATTTCTAGTCTGGCGTAGGCTGCCACCAGCCATTTAATTCCTTGCCCCTGAAACGCCACCTGCAAACGGCTATGTTCACCGCTGCCTTCCAGGTTGACGATAGTCCCTTCACCAAACTTCGCGTGACGTACGCGCTGGCCGAGTTTATAGCCAGTATCGTTCTCCGCCATTGGCGTGCCCATTCGCTGATGGCTCACCGGACGGCTGACCGTGGCGCGCAGACGAACCTCTTCCACGCAGGCTTCCGGCAGTTCGCCGATAAAGCGCGACGGACGGTGATACACCTCTTTGCCGTACAGGCGGCGCGTTTCGGCGTAGGTCAGCGTCAGTTTTTGCATTGCGCGGGTGACGCCAACGTAGGCCAGACGGCGCTCTTCTTCCAGGCGACCGCCTTCATCCAGCGACATCTGGCTCGGGAACATGCCTTCTTCCATGCCGACGATAAACACCTGCGGGAACTCCAGGCCTTTCGCCGAGTGCAGGGTCATCAGCTGTACCGCGTCCTGCCAGGTGTCGGCCTGACCATCACCGGCTTCTAGCGCCGCGTGGGAGAGGAACGCCTGCAGCGGCATTAAATCTTCATCTTCTTCGTTGTAGCTGAACTGGCGCGTTGCCGTCACCAGTTCGTCTAAGTTCTCGATTCGCGTCTGGCCCTTCTCGCCTTTTTCCTGTTCGTACATCATGCGCAGACCGGAGTCCTTCACCACGCGGTCGGTCTGCACGTGCAGTGGCATATCGGCCGTTTCCTGCGCCAGCGCGTCAATCAACTCCATAAAACGCTGTAAGGCGCTCGCTGCGCGACCGGCAAGGGCTTTCTCCTGCAGCAGTTCGCGGCAGGCCTGCCACAGCGTCAGCTGGCGGTCACGCGAGGTCTGACGCACCACGTCGAGTGTGCGATCGCCGATGCCGCGAGTTGGCGTATTCACCACGCGTTCAAACGCCGCGTCATCGTTACGGTTGGCAATAAGACGCAGATACGAGAGCGCGTCTTTGATTTCCTGGCGTTCGAAGAAGCGCATACCGCCGTAGATACGGTACGGCATGCTGGCCTGCAGCAGCGCCTCTTCCAGCACGCGCGATTGGGCGTTGCTGCGATAGAGGATGGCGCATTGCGTCAGCGCGCCGCCGTTGTCCTGCCAGGTCTTGATGCGGTTCACCACAAAGCGCGCTTCATCGAGTTCGTTAAACGCGCAGTAGAGTGAAATCGGTTCGCCGTCGGCGCCGTCGGTCCACAGCTTTTTGCCCAGACGCCCGTTGTTGTTTTCAATCAGGGCGTTCGCCGCACTGAGGATGTTGCTGGTTGAACGGTAGTTCTGTTCCAGACGGATAGTTTCTGCGCCCGGGAAATCGTTGAGGAAGCGCTGGATGTTCTCCACCTGCGCCCCGCGCCAGCCGTAAATCGACTGGTCGTCATCGCCAACGATCATCACCTTACCGGTGTCGCCCGCCAGCAGGCGGATCCACGCGTACTGGATGTTGTTGGTATCCTGGAATTCATCCACCAGGATATTAGTAAAGCGTTCGCGATAGTGCTGGAGGATATGCGGCTTGTTAAGCCACAGCTCATGGGCGCGCAACAGCAGCTCGGCAAAGTCCACCAGTCCCGCACGGTCGCACGCTTCCTGATAGGCTTGATAAACCTTCTGCCAGGTCTGTTCAACCGGGTTACCGTAGCTTTGCAGGTGATGCGGACGCAGCCCTTCGTCTTTCTGGCTGTTGATAAACCACATCGCCTGGCGTGGCGGCCACTGCTTCTCGTCAAGGTTCATCGCTTTGATCAGGCGCTTGAGCAGGCGAAGCTGGTCTTCGCTATCGAGGATCTGGAAATCCTGCGGCAGATTAGCATCCAGGTGGTGCGCACGCAGCAGACGGTGCGCCAGCCCGTGGAAGGTACCGACCCACATGCCGCCCTGCGAGGTGCCCATCAGCTCAGCGATACGGTGGCGCATCTCTGCCGCCGCTTTGTTGGTAAAGGTGACGGCCATGATGGAATACGGCGAGCAGTTCTCGACGCTTTGCAGCCAGGCAATGCGATGCACCAGCACGCGCGTCTTGCCGCTACCTGCCCCGGCGAGCACCAGCATATTGGTCCGCTCCGCCGCGACGGCTTCGCGCTGTTTATCGTTGAGGCTGTCGAGCAGGTAAGAAACGTCCATTGGCACCGCCGGAAAAAAAGAGTCCCAGAAATACACTGGGAATTTATACAGAGTTGCTGATGATTATATCAGCGAGGTCAGAGATGCCAACCGGGAAATCTCGACATGCGGCAACAAACGGCTGTCCGCGGTTTGCATCAGGTCGGCATTTTCCGGTTTGATCCAGCAGGCTTGCATGCCACAGCGAATGGCACCCGCCACGTCGGTGGTCAGGTCATCGCCCACGTGCAGGATCTCGCCGAGCGGCACATTGAGCTTGTCTGCTGCCAGATGGTACATATCGGCGAATGGCTTCGAACGTCCGTCTGGGCCAGCACGCAGCACAAACTGGAAGTAGTCGCTCAGGCCGAACAGCTCCGGCTGGGCATTACCATTGGTGATCGCCACCAGCGGCCATTTTTGGCCTAGTTTCGCCAACGTGTCGTGGGTTTCCTGCGGTACGTCAATCCGGCTGCGCCACTGGGCGAAGTTCGCCATCGCCTCGTCGGCTCCGGCTTTGGCTTCCTGAGCTGTCAGTCCAAGCTGACGCATACCGGACTCCAGCGCACGCCAGCGCCACTCAGTGACGTCATGGTAGATTTCAGGATCTGTCTTTAACAGCTCGTCGCGCCACTGCTGTAACGTACGAGCATCGAAGTTTGCCAGCGCCGGATGGTAGCCGCGCACAAAGGCCACCGACTCCTGCATCGTCCGGTCAATCACCGGGCGGTTATCATAAAGAGTGTCATCAAGGTCAAACGTCAGCGCGGCAATAGCGCCCAACGGCCGATAAAAACGCATTATTTCTCCCGTTTGGCGCGCGGATGCGCCGCATCGTACACCGAGGCAAGGTGTTGAAAATCAAGGTGGGTATAGATTTGGGTGGTCGATAGATTGGCGTGGCCCAGCAGTTCCTGCACGCCGCGCAGGTCACCGCTCGACTCAAGCATGTGGGTGGCAAACGAGTGGCGCAGCTTGTGGGGATTCACGTGGCTGTTCAGCCCCTGCTTAATGCCCCATTCAGCAAAACGCTTTTGCACATTACGCGCCGAAATACGCTTGCCGAGCTTCGAGAGAAACAGCGCGTCCTCGTCGCTGCCAAACAGCCCGCGCAGGTCGAGCCAGTGCTCAATCCACGTCACGGCATTGCGGCCAATCGGCAAGCGGCGCTCTTTGCTGCCTTTACCCATCACCCACACTTCGCCGGTATCGAGATCCAGATGTTTAATATCCAGATTTACCAGTTCAGAAAGACGTAGCCCCGCGCCGTACATCACCTCCAGCATGGCGCGGTCGCGCACCGCCAGCGGGTCATTGAGATCGATATCCAGCAGGCGATTAACGTCATCGACGTCGATATTTTTTGGCAGATGGCGCGGTGCTTTCGGCGCGGCGATGCCTTTTGCCGGGTTCGCTGGAAGCTCGCCCTGACCCACCATCCAGTCAAAGAAGCTGCGCAACGCCGACAGGCGTAGCGCCAGGCTTGCGGCGCCTAGCCCTTTGCGGCGGCTGCGGGTCGCAAAGCTGCGCACCATCGCAGCATCACATTGTTGCCAATTCTGCAGGCCCATTCCTTCGGCCAGTTCAATAATGGCATCAAGCTGACGCTGGTAGTTGAGGAGTGTGATTGGGCTAAGCTGGCGTTCTACGCCCAGATAGCGCAGAAAGCGGGTAACGGCTTGCCCTAGCCCGGTGCCGGTCATACGCGCTCGATCCAGCGTTCCAGCAGACCCGGCAGCATCAGGGCAATTTCCTGCAGCAGCTGTGTGCCCTGTCCCGGCTGATAGTGGTGCGGGTCGCGGCTGCTAAAGAGAATCACGCCTAAATCGCCGTCGCTGCCCATCATTGACATCGCCACTGAACCGACGGCTTTCGCTTCAGGAAGCACCACCAGCAACTCGGGGCCGTTAAGGGTGCCGAGATAGTGGTTGCCCTGGCCTAAGCGTTGAATGCGCAGCGGCTCAAAGGCCTGACGGGAAAGCACCAGATCGGTATGTCTGGAAGGGGCGCCAAGACGCCAGCGGTCAGAGAACAGGCGCAGCGATGCGCCCGCCAGCCCCAACTCGCGCGCCCAGCGGTGGAAGCGCAGCAGGAGATCGTCCAGGCTTTCCGCGCAGGCCAGTCGGTTTTGCAGATGCAGCAGGCGATAAAACAGGCTTTCGTTCGCCGTCGCCTGTTCCATCAGCTGGCTCATGTTCTCTTCCAGCATGGCAATGTAGTTGCGCGAACGCGCCATGTGCCACTCAACCAGAGACACCATGCCCCGCACCGGATGCGGGACGCGCATTTGCTCAACGACAGCGGCATTACGTATAAAGAATTCAGGATGTTGCAACAGATAATCCACAACCGCGCCATCATTCAGCGTGGTGATAGCGTCCTGCTGTTCTTCCCCGACGTGTTTCATAAGTGAATAAATCCGTCATAGACATGTGCCGCCGGGCCAGTCATAAACAACGGTTGGCCCGGGCCTTTCCAGGCGATATCAAGTCGCCCGCCCGGCAGTTCCACGCGCACCTCTTCCGCCAACAAGCCCTGCTGGATGCCAACGGCAACCGCCGCACATGCGCCGCTGCCGCAGGCCTGAGTTTCACCGGCACCGCGTTCGTAAACGCGCAGACGGATGTGCTCCCGCTTCACTACCTGCATAAAACCAATGTTAGCGCGTTCTGGAAAACGTTCATGACTTTCCATCACCGGACCTAGCGTTTCCACCGGGGCAGTGTCGACATCATCAACCTGAATCACACAGTGTGGATTCCCCATCGAGACCACGCCGCACAATACTGTCTGCTCAGCAGCACGCATGATATAGGTCTTTTCCGCTTTGTTCGCGCGGAACGGCACCTGAGACGGCTCGAAGTTCGGTTCACCCATGTTCACGCGAACCAGTTCATCATCAGTCACGCTTAAGACCATACGGCCATTGGCGGTGCTCACGCGGATATCGCGCTTGTTGGTCAACCCTTTCAGGCGCACAAAGCGAGCGAAGCAGCGAGCGCCGTTACCGCACTGGGAGACTTCGCTGCCGTCGGCGTTGAAGATGCGGTAGTGAAAATCCAGGTCGGGGTCATAAGGCGGCTCCACGACCAACAGCTGATCGAAACCCACGCCAAGATGCCTGTCCGCCAGTCGGCGGATAAGCTCGGGCGAGAAAAAGACATTCTGCGTTACCGCGTCGACGACCATGAAATCGTTGCCGAGGCCATGCATTTTAGAGAACTGCATCATCTACTCCAGTTGCGCGGAACAGAACGGTAATATTAGTAATTAACCTGCGTCGGGCCGCCGTTATCACCACGGTCGTTACGATCCGGAGAGCTGCTCTGAATCGGTTGAGTGACGGGTTGCGTCGGCGGGGCCGCCGTTTTATCAGCCGGAGGAAAATAGAGCGGGCCCTTCAGGCCGCAGCCTGCAAGGCTAAATAATGCAAGTAACACTGCCAGCGGTCGAAAAATCTTATTCATTCTTAAGATGCCTGTAGTTCAATGCTTTCTATTTTCTATCATCGCAGGAGGAGGCGCAAAAGCAAGCGTTAAGCACCTGACTGCAACGTGATTTGTTTCACGCTATACTGCCGCCATCACTAAATAACGGGAAACAACAATGAACGACAGTGAATTTCATCGCCTTGCCGATACCCTGTGGCTGACCATCGAAGAGCGTCTGGACGACTGGGACGGCGACAGCGATATCGACTGTGAGATCAATGGCGGCGTGCTGACCATCAGTTTTGAAAACGGCAGCAAAATTATTATTAACCGTCAGGAGCCATTGCACCAGGTATGGCTGGCGACCAAGCAAGGTGGCTACCATTTCGACCTGAAGGGCGATGAGTGGATTTGCGACCGCAGCGGCGAAACCTTCTGGGACTTGCTGGAACAAGCGGCGACGCAGCAGGCGGGTGAAGAGGTGAGCTTCCGCTAGGTGAATTGCCGGATGGCGGTGTAAACACCTTATCCGGCCTACAAACGGCACGAAACGAGTAGGCCGGATAAGGCGAAGCCGCCATCCGGCATCATGATTAAGAGAAGTACTGCTGCAACAACGGGGCGTTGTTATTGTCCTGATTGGACGGCGGCGGCACGATAGCCTGGCTGCGGAACGGAATCACCTGTGCACGTCCGTCTACCTTCACAATCTGGTAGAACTGCGGCAGGTTGAAGTTGATAAAGCTTGAGCCGTAGGTGAAGCGATCGTGTGACGACGAATAGAAGCGACTAACGTCACGCACCAGCTCTTCTTTGCTACCCTCACAGTGGTGATACACCTCTGCGCGGTTGCTCTCGTCCAGAATATAGATATTGAAGCCCTGATCTTCGCCCGACTCCTCGAAGAAGAACTGAATAATCCCTTCGCTCGCAAAACCGTCGACTACCTGCGGCAGCTCAACGTGGTTAGTTTCAACCTGAACGGAAAGCCCGTGCAGCTTGTTGTGCGAGATGGCGCCGTAGAACTCAATGGCGTTTTCCAGCTTCTGCACCGACACGTTCAGACGTTCAAAGAACAGGCCCCAGGTCTGCCCGGAGACGCGCAGCGCTTTAAAGCGACCGGTTTCCTGACGGGTGCTGGAAAGGCGCAGTTCGATGCACTCAGACACTAGTTGCTGTACGCGAGTACGGATTAAACCACGCAGGTGCTGGCTATAGCAGAATACTTCTACGCTATCCGGCGGCGCGGCATCCTGGTGCATTTTACCGAGAATGGTTTTCAGCGCTTCAATCATTGCCTGCTCGCCGTTGAAGTGCAGCGTACGCACTTCGTTCCACGAGTTGCGGTACAGCAGGTCGACGCTGCCGACCAGGCATTTCTGATCTTCACCAAAGCTGAAGGTATCGAGCTTACGGAAATCGAAATGCACCACCTGATTGCGGAAGGCCGCCGTCGGGTCATATTCGAGGTTAACGATAATCGCCAGATGGCGAATTTCACACGGGCTGTAGAGCGCTTTCGGCGTTGGCGCAGGCAGACGCAGCGGGAAGTGGTGCGATACGTCAGCAACCATCTCCTGCAGTTTTGCCAGGTCGACAATACCGTTGCCCTTAATAAACAGGCGCGTACGCGAGGTCAGCAGGCCGTTAAACCAAGCCCAGGCCACCAGCTTATTCAGATAGCGGTTATATTCCAGCGGCTGATGGCTGACGATGGACTCCATGTTCGGCGCGCGGTTGTAGAGGTACCAACCCGTACGGTTGGCGCGTCCCGGCGGAACATAGATAAAGGTCAGATTTGGTTCGGACAGGTCCGGGGAGATCTGCGGGTTCACCAGCGTTACTTTACCCGGCAGCGCTTCAAACGCAGCGTACAGCTTACGCGTCAGCACGCCGATGTCCTGCGGGCTGGCGGAAACGCTCAGGTTGTTACGACGAGCGAAACGGATAAGGTTACGGTAGCTCTGCATCATGGCATCGAGCAGTTCGTTGTGCGCTTCGCGGACCTGGTCGATTTTCCAGTTGGCGCGGTTATCGAGCATCGCCAGACGCTCTTCGCTCCAGCCCCACTCTTTCACCAGTTGGCCAACCACTTCACGACGCCAGCCAACGCAGGCGCGCTCACGGCTGAGCTTTTCGCACACTTTCAGATAGAAGCAGCGACGCACGAGGTCGAGGCGGGTTTCATCTTCAATCGCCTTCAGATACTCGGTCACGCGCTCAAGCATCATGCAGTAGGCATCGAGGCCGAAGGAGACTATCTCGCCGTCGTGCAGGCGCTGTTTAATGTCTTTTGCCAGCAGGTGCGTATTTGGGTATTCCCAGGAATAGGCTTCCAGCAGCAGGGTTTTCAGCACCGCTTTATACGGTGAGTCGATGCTCTTATAGAGCTGCCACAGGCTAGCACCGAAGTACTCTTCGGCGGAGAGCGAGCTCAATCCACCGAGGTCGAGCCATTCGTTCGGCGTCAGTACGCCCTGGGCATAAAGGGTCATCACGTAATCGTCGTAATGATCTTCTTCTTCGCCCGGCACCATATTCCACAGAATACGTTTGCCCGCGAGGCGGACCGCCGTACGGTAAAATTCGTCGAGCAGTAAAATGTGCTGCGTTGAACCGCAGTCTTCGCCGCCGAGGCTGCCACTTTCGTTATGACGGAAGCGGTTTTCGTCGATCAAGAAGAAGCTGACTTCAACGCCGAGCGATGCCGCCCAGCTTTCCAGCAGGCTGCATTTACGCTGTAACAATTGGCGTTCATCATTATCGAGCCACGACTGGTGGCAGACCCAGATATCCAGGTCGGAAGAGCAGCTCTGGCCTACCGATGAGGTACTCCCCATAGAGTAGACGCCGGTAATCGGCAGTTCACCTTTTGCGGAGGTCTGCGGCGGCATGCCGCGATGCAGCTCGAGCTCATCAAGATAATGGCGTTGGGTTTCATCAGGCGTGTAGAGGCAGATGCCCTTGGGAACGTTACCGTCGAGGTAACCCGGCATCAGCGGATGATGATAATGTAATAATGTCGGCAGTAGACTGTAAACCTGTTGGAAAGCAGGTCCCATGGCAGCAAGCGCGCGATCCACACGCAGTTGATTGATGGCATCCAGTCTCTGTTTCAGTGTCTCAATATAGAGGTACAAGACATATCGCCTGATGTTCAAAACCTCGACGTATCCTGTCAGAGCGGTACGGAGGTTTTAATATTTCAACAAGAAGAACCGTTACCGTTTTTTGTCCGCCGTTGTGATTATCGAATTTTGGACAAAAAATGGTTTAAAACGTGATCAATTTAACACCTTGCCGGTTGACCGTAAAGAATGTTGCACTACAACAAGTGTAGCATTGAATGCAGCTGTAAACCCCGGCATACGATCAAGACAGTGCCAGTAATGAACGGTAAACACAACCCCGTTTATGCTTACCTTCACAGGCTCTCAAGGCACGCTTCGTGCATACCCCTTAATTCCCAGCAAGAATTTTTACGAAGACCGTGAAAACTAACATCATTAGGGCAACAATGTTAGGATGGTCAATGGATGATAACGACGGTAACAAGCATGTTAGACAAAGTTTTGAGAATTGCCACACGCCAAAGTCCGCTCGCTCTCTGGCAAGCGCACTATGTACAAGAACGCCTGATGGCCTGCCATCCAGGGCTTACGGTGACGCTCGTGCCGATGGTCACGCGAGGGGACATCATCCTCGATACGCCGCTGGCCAAAGTGGGCGGTAAAGGGCTGTTCGTCAAAGAGCTTGAACTTGCGCTGCTTGAAAACCGTGCGGACATCGCCGTGCACTCAATGAAAGATGTCCCGGTTGAGTTCCCGGAAGGGCTTGGGCTGGTGACCATCTGCGAACGAGACGACCCGCGCGATGCCTTCGTCTCCAATCATTACGCCTGCATGGATGACCTCCCGGCAGGCAGTATCGTCGGCACCTCCAGCCTGCGCCGCCAGTGCCAGTTGGCCAAGCGCCGTCCGGATCTGGTGATCCGCTCGCTGCGCGGCAACGTCGGCACGCGCCTCAGCAAGCTGGATAACGGTGAGTACGATGCCATTATTCTGGCGGTCGCGGGGCTAAAACGCCTTGAGCTCAACGATCGTATTCGTCAGCCGATGTCGCCAGAAGAGTCGCTTCCGGCCGTCGGTCAGGGCGCCGTCGGCATTGAATGCCGTCTGGATGATGAACAGACCCGCGCGCTGCTCGCGCCGTTAAACCACGATGACACCGCCATTCGCGTTCGCGCAGAGCGCGCTATGAATACGCGCCTGGAAGGCGGTTGTCAGGTTCCTATCGGCAGCTACGCCGAGCTTAACGACGGTGAGCTGTGGCTGCGCGCGTTGGTTGGCGCACCGGACGGTAGCGAAATGGTGTGCGGCGAGCGACGCGGCAAGCCGGAAGATGCCGAGCGTATGGGCATTGAGCTCGCGGATGAACTGCTGGATAACGGGGCTCGCGCAATTCTTACCGCCGTTTACGACGGAGACGCCGCCGTATGACCATCCTGGTTACCCGTCCCTCCCCGCAAGGTGAAGAGTTAGTCAGCCGTTTGCGCGCGCAGGGCCGAGTAGCCTGGAGTTTTCCACTGATTGATTTCACGCCCGGGCGCGAGCTGAACAGGCTGGCACCCGCGCTGAGCGAGCTGCGGGAAGGTGATTTAGTCTTCGCCCTTTCGCAGCATGCGGTGAGCTTTGCACACGCACAGCTCCAGCAACAGCACCTGAACTGGCCTACGACGCCTCGTTATTTTGCTATCGGCCGTACCACGGCGCTGGCGCTCCATCAGGTGAGCAGCCTCGATATTCGCTACCCATTAGATCGGGAAATTAGCGAAGTGTTGCTACAATTACCTGAATTGCAAACTATTGCGGGCAAGAAGGCGCTGATTCTGCGCGGCAACGGCGGACGCGAACTACTGGCCGAGACGCTGACCGCACGCGGTGCCGATGTCACCCTTTGCGAATGCTATCAACGCTGCGCTATTCACTACGACGGTGCCGAAGAAGCCATGCGCTGGCAGTCGAGAGAGGTCAACACCCTCGTGGTGACCAGCGGTGAGATGCTGCAACAACTCTGGACGCTGATTCCCCTCTGGTACCGCGAGCGCTGGCTGCTCACCTGTCGGCTACTGGTGGTGAGTGAGCGTATTGCAAAACTGGCCCAGGAGTTGGGCTGGCAGGATATTCAGGTTGCCGATGGCGCAGACAACGATGCGCTGCTGCGCGCACTACAATAACTCTCAAAATTGGAAGCCATAATGACGGAACAAAAAGAAAACTCCGCCGTGGTTGAAGAGTCCGAAGATGCGGTGAAAACCTCGCCGCAGCCCGAAGCTCGTAAGCCGGAAAATGCTGAGAAGAAAAATAACGGCGGGAAAACCAGTCTGGCGCTTAGCGCCGTCGCTATCGCCATCGCGCTGGCGGCAGGTATAGGCCTGTACGGCTGGGGCAAACAGCAGGCCGTCACCCAGACTCAGACCAGCGATACCCTCGCCAATCAGCTGATTGCTCTGCAAAAAACGCAGGATGCGCAAAAAGAGGCGCTGGAAGCCACGCTTAAACAGCAGGCTGAACAGCTGCAGGAAGCCAAAACCCAGCAGGCCGACATGGCAAAACAGCTGGATGAAATGCAGCAGAAAGTGGCGGCTATTTCCGGCACTGACTCAAAAACCTGGCTGCTGGCCCAGTCTGACTTCCTCGTGAAGCTGGCCGGACGCAAGCTGTGGAGCGATCAGGATGTCACCACCGCCGCGGCGCTGCTAAAAAGCGCGGACGCCAGCCTGGCGGATATGAACGACCCAAGCTTAATCGCCGCTCGCCGCGCGATCACCGAGGATATTGCCAGCCTCTCCGCCGTTTCACAGGTGGATTACGACGGTATCATCCTCAAGGTGAATCAGCTCGCCAACCAGGTCGATAACCTGCGCCTGGCAGACAACAATACCGATGATTCTCCAATGGATAACGACGACAGCGAGCTGTCGGCGTCGCTCAGCGAATGGCGCGTGAATCTGCAAAAAAGCTGGCAGAACTTTATGGACAGCTTTATTACTATTCGCCGCCGCGATGAGACCGCCGTTCCGCTGCTGGCGCCGAATCAGGATATCTACCTGCGAGAAAACATCCGCGCCCAGCTACTTTCCGCATCACAAGCGGTGCCGCGTCACCAGGATGAAACCTTCAAACAGGCATTGGATAACGTCTCGACCTGGGTACGGGCCTACTACGATACCGACGATGCCGCCACGAAGACGTTCCTCGATGAGATAGACAAGCTCAGCCAGCAGAGTATCTCCATGAATATCCCGGAAACGCTGCAAAGCCAGCCGATTCTGGAAAAGCTGATGCAAACCCGCGTGCGTAACCTGATGGCGCAACCTGCCGTCACGACAGCGGAACCTGCTGCTCCCGTGCAGCCAGCGCCAGCTCCCGCCCCAGCACAAGGAGAGTAATCGATGCTAAAAGTTCTTTTACTCTTTGCACTGTTAATTGCTGGCGTGGTGATTGGCCCGATGATCGCAGGCCATCAGGGCTATGTGCTTATCCAGACGGACAACTACAACATTGAGACCAGCGTAACCGGCTTAGTCATTATCATGATCCTGATAATGGTGGTGCTGTTCGCCCTGGAGTGGATTCTGCGCCGTATCTTCCGCACCAGCGCCCACACGCGCGGCTGGTTCGTTGGACGCAAGCGTCGTCGTGCGCGCAAGCAGACCGAACAGGCACTGCTGAAGCTGGCAGAAGGCGACTATCAGCAGGTTGAGAAGCTGATGTCGAAAAATGCCGATCACGCCGAGCAACCGGTGGTGAATTATCTGCTAGCCGCCGAAGCTGCCCAGCAGCGTGGTGACGAAGCGCGCGCCAATCAGCACCTTCAGCGTGCGGCTGAGAACGCGGGCAACGATCTGATCCCGGTTGAAATCACTCGCGTTCGTCTGCAGCTTGCCCGCAACGAAAACCACGCGGCGCGTCATGGCATTGATAAGCTTCTGGAAGTGGCGCCGCGTCACCCGGAAGTGCTGCGTCTGGCAGAACAAGCCTATATTCAGACCGGAGCCTGGAGCTCGCTGCTGGATATCATCCCATCCATGGCGAAAGCCCACGTTGGCGACGACGCACACCGCGCCGCGCTGGAACAGCAGGCGTGGATTGGCCTGATGGACCAGGCACGTGCCGATCAGGGTAGCGAAGGGCTGCGTAACTGGTGGAAAAACCAGAGCCGCAAAACCCGCCATCAGGTCGCGTTGCAGGTCGCCATGGCCGATCACCTGATTGAATGTGACGATCATGACACCGCGCAGCAGATCATTATCGATGGGCTGAAGCGCCAGTATGACGATCGTCTGGTGATGTTGATCCCGCGTCTGCATACCAACAATCCGGAGCAGATGGAAAAACTGCTGCGCCAGCAGATCAAAACGGTGGGCGATCGTCCACTGCTGTGGAGTACGCTGGGGCAGTCGCTAATGAAGCACGGCGAGTGGCAGGAAGCGAGCCTGGCGTTCCGCGCCGCGCTCAAGCAGCGCCCGGACGCGTTCGACTATGCGTGGCTTGCCGATACGCTTGACCGTCTGAAGCAGCCGGAAGAAGCCGCAGCAATGCGCCGTGATGGCTTGATGCTGACGTTGCAGAATAACCCGCCTGCCTAAGGTAGAGCACTAATTAAGGGGCCGAATGGCCCCTTTTTTTTGGCCGCTGTGCGGCTCCGGCGGCGCTACGCTTGGCCGGGCTACAAGCTGGACATAAAAAAACGCCTGCTCCTTTTGGGAGCAGGCGTTAAACAGGTTTAATTCGACAACATAATGGGTGCTTCACTCAACGTAATGTCCATGGTGTCTGATGAGGCAAAAGCGACATCTGTCAGTGGACGATAAGCACCGTAAACGGCTCTGCGTCATTCCTGAGTTTATGAGGCCTGAGGCGAACATAAGAGGTGGAATGAGCATCTACGCGGCGCATTATGTCACAGTCAGTTACTGATAACATCCCCTTTGTTTCACAACAGGATTAATCTGTAGAGGTAATAAAAATAGATGAGATGGGGCGAGGAGAGAAAACAAAAAACCCCGCCGAAGCGGGGTTCAAAATTGGTCGGCGAGAGAGGATTCGAACCTCCGACCCACTGGTCCCAAACCAGTTGCGCTACCAAGCTGCGCTACTCGCCGAAATACTGCTTTTTGAATT
>NZ_CABTJS010000159.1:0-41774 GCF_902485085.1 uncultured Kluyvera sp. | reverse complement strand
CGAAGCGGCGATTTTGCCGCCAGAGCCCGGGGGTGCAGGGGGCGGCGGCGATTGGCCGCCCCTTGCGCGCTCCCTGCACCCGCGCAATTTATGCGGCTGGAACTTGAAGGGAGCGCAACGGTGCAATCAACCCCAATACATCACCCACTCCCCCCCTTACTTCCCACCCGTTTTCACCGGCGTATCCGGCTTCTTATCATTCCCCGGAATGTACGGACTCCACGGCTGCGCACGCACCGGCTTATCGGTGTTCCACACCACGTTAAACTGACCGTTCTCTTCAATTTCACCAATCATCACCGGCTTATGCAGATGGTGGTTCGTCGCGTCCATAGTCAGCGTAAAACCGCTCGGCGCAGCGAAAGTCTGCCCGGCCATCGCCGCGCGGACTTTATCCACATCGGTCGTCCCCGCCTTCTCTACCGCCTGCGCCCACATATGAATACCCACATAAGTCGCTTCCATCGGGTCGTTGGTCACCACGGTATCGGCATTCGGCAGCTTGTGCGCTTTGGCGTAAGCGCGGTAATCAGCGACAAACTTCTCATTCACCGGGTTGCTCACCGACTCAAAGTAGTTCCACGCCGCCAGATGCCCCACCAGCGGCTTGGTATCAATACCGCGCAGCTCTTCTTCACCAACGGAGAACGCCACCACCGGTACGTCGGTGGCTTTGATGCCCTGGTTGGCCAGCTCTTTGTAGAACGGCACGTTAGAGTCACCGTTAATGGTGGAGATCACCGCCGTTTTACCGCCAGCGGAGAATTTTTTGATGTTAGCCACGATGGTCTGGTAGTCGCTATAACCAAACGGCGTGTAGACCTCTTCAATGTCTTTATCCTGAACCCCTTTCGAGTGCAGGAAGGCGCGCAGGATCTTATTGGTGGTGCGCGGATAGACGTAGTCGGTGCCGAGCAGGAAGAAGCGCTTCGCGCCGCCGCCGTCTTCGCTCATCATATATTCCACCGCCGGAATCGCCTGCTGGTTTGGCGCCGCGCCGGTGTAGAAGACGTTTGGCGACATCTCTTCGCCTTCATACTGCACCGGATAGAACAGCAGGCCGTTCAGCTCTTCAAACACCGGCAGCACCGATTTACGTGATACCGAGGTCCAGCAGCCAAACACCGCCGCCACTTTATCCTGCGTCAGCAGCTGACGCGCTTTCTCGGCAAACAGCGGCCAGTTGGAGGCCGGGTCAACCACTACCGGTTCAAGCTTTTTACCCAGCACGCCGCCCTTGGCGTTAATCTCATCGATGGTCATCAGCGCCACGTCCTTCAGCGGCGTTTCGGAAATCGCCATAGTGCCGGAGAGCGAATGCATAATGCCGATTTTAATGGTGTCTGCTGCGTACGCCTGCAAAGAGAAGCCCATGCTCAAAAAGGTGGCCGACAGGGCAAATGCTTTCAGTAAAGAACGTCTTTTCATGACCAAAACCCCTAAACGATATTGAGTGATAAATGTTCCCCACCGGGATGGGGCGGATGCCGCAACTACGGTGAAACGGGTTGTAAACGGGCCTGCTGAAGCCGGTGTAGGGTTATTTTTCTGACCTCGGCCTTACTCTGTGAAATATGCGCAGTGAGGATCCGCTGCGCCTCTTCGGTTTGCTGCTGCTCAATGGCGCGAAGCACCTGCGCGTGTTCGCTGTAGGTCGCGTCCACGCGGTCCTCGCGGGTAAAGTCGAGGTGGCGAATAATGCGCATTTTTTCCGTCAGCTCGACGTGCACCCGCGCCATCTCACCGTTTCCGGTGGCGCTCACCAGCGCGGTATGAAACGCCTCGTCGTGACGTGAGAGTTCCTTGCCCGGCGGCATCTGCGGCGCATCGCACCAGAAGGCGAGCAGCGGCGCGAGATGGGCCGCACGCGCAGGCGTCGGCATGGCACATAGGCGCTTCACCGCCTCCATTTCCAGCACGATGCGAAAGTCGTACAGCGCTTCGAAATAGGTGAAGTCGAACGGTTTCACCTGCCAGCCACTGCGCGAATAAACCTGCACATAGCCTTCATGTTCCAGCCAGAACAGCGCCTGACGCACCGGCGTGCGGCTGGCCGCCATGCGCTCGGAGATTTCGTTTTCACTAAAGTGCTCGCCGGGCATCAGGCGGAAATCAAAAATGTCGTTTTTCAACGCCAGATAGATACGCTCCGCCAGCCCCACCGTGCGCTTTTTGCCGTTCGCTTGCGTCATACGCCGCTCCCTATTCCAGCCACAGCAGCGCGTCGCCAGGGCTCACCGGGCGGCCCGGCTGACAGCCGATGCGTTTAACAATGCCCGCCTGCGGGGCGTGAATGGCTAGCTCCATTTTCATCGCTTCCACGATGATGAGTGGCTGACCGGCTTCCACCGCCTCGCCCGGCGTGACCAGCACTTTCCAGATATTGCCGTTCATATCGGCAGCCACCGGCAGCGCACCATCGTCGATGTCCTCTTCCTGCATCGGTAGCAGGCTTTCAACGTCGGCCTCCTGGTCGTCCAGGTGCCAGCGCTCGACCTCCGCTTCAAATGCCGCAGACTGAAGCTGGCGGAAACGAGCGATATCAGCGGCATTGTCATCAAGGAACTGCAGGTGCTCGGCGAAGTCGAACACCGTCTCTTCAATGCGCACCGCCGCGCGGCCTTCGCGGAAATCGTCGCGCAGCACAGAGAGCTCCGCTTCGCTCACCGGATAGAAACGCACCTGGTCGAAGAAGCGCAGCAGCCACGGCTCGCCGTCGTTGAACTGCTCATTTTTGAGGAACTTGTTCCAGATGGGCAGCGTGCGCCCCACCAGCTGATAGCCGCCCGGCGAGTCCATGCCGTAGATGCACATGTACATGCCGCCAATGCCCACCGTGCCTTCAGCGGTGAAGGTGCGCGCCGGGTTGTACTTCGAGCTCAGCAGGCGGTGGCGCGGGTCGATTGGTACCGCACACGGCGCACCGAGATAGACGTCACCCAGCCCCAGAATCAGGTAGCTGGCATCAAACAGGGTCTCCATCACCGCTTCACGGTTCGGCAGGCCGTTAATGCGCTGGATAAAATCGACGTTGTTCGGCAGCCACGGTGCGGTCGCACGCACGGTATCGGCGTAGCGGCTGACAGCATCCAGCGTGGCGCTGTCTTCAAAGGCCATCGGCAGATGGACGATGCGCGACGGCACCTTCATACGGCTGACGTCGCCAATGCGCGCCTCTTGCTCCAGCAGCAGCGCCACCAGCGCGGGCTGGCTGATTTCACGGCTGTCGTAACGCACCTGTAGCGAACGTACGCCAGGGGAAAGCTCTTTAATGCCCGGATGCGCCAGTTCGCGCAAATGCTCCATCAGCACGTGAACGCGCAGTCGCAGCGCCAGATCCAGCACGTTTTCGCCGTACTCAATCAGGATGTAGTTGTCGCCCGCCTGACGATAAACGATCGCCGGGGTGCTGAAGGTGGCGGGCAGCGACACCAGCCCGGCGGCGGAAACGCCGTCACGGTCGGCAAGCGACGGCATGGCAAATTCACACAGCGCGGTGGTTTGCAGAGTTTCAACGCTGCGGTCCTGGGCGTTTTCCCGCGCCACCGCGTCTTCCACGCTAATCGGGTAGAAGCGAATGCGGTCGCCCGGCTTCACCTGCCCCACTTTCCACAGCTCCGCTTTGGCGATGGTCACCGGGCAGACAAAGCCGCCGAGGCTTGGGCCATCGCGGGTGAGGATCACCGGGAAGTCGCCGGTAAAGTTGATCGCGCCAATGGCGTATTCGCAGTCATGAACGTTCGACGGATGCAACCCCGCTTCGCCGCCGTTCGGCCGCGTCCAGCTTGGTTTTGGGCCCACCAGACGGACGCCGAGACGGTTAGAGTTGTAGTGCACCTGCCAGTCGCTGGCAAAGAACTCGTCGATAGACTCCTGAGTGAAGAAGTCCGGCGCGCCGTGCGGCCCGTAAAGCACGCCAATACGCCAGACGTCGCCGTATTCAGGGATTAACGCCGCAGACAGCGCCTGTGGTTCAGAAACCGGCGCGGGCGTGGTGCAGGCGGCAATATCCGGACGCGAAATAGACAGCAGATCCGCGACCTTCAGCGTGCGCCCCGCGTGACCACCAAACTGACCCAGCGCGAAAGTGGAACGGCTGCCGAGATAGACCGGCACATCAAGGCCGTTACGCACCGCCAGATAGCCACGACAGCCGCTCTGCGCGCGCCCGAGGCTCAGGGTTTGCCCCGCTTTCACCGTCACCGGTTGCCACATCGGCACCTCTTCATCGTCCAGCTTCGCCTGACAATCGGCCCCGGTCAGAGCAATCAGCGCATCAGCGTGGAATTGCAGCACCGGCCCTTGCAGGGTGAATTCCAGCCCGGCCGCCGATTCATGGTTACCGACAATCCGGTTCGCCAGACGGAAGGCAAAGTCATCCATTGGGCCAGACGGCGGCACGCCGATATCCCAGTAGCCCTGACGGCCCGGATAATCCTGCACGCTGCTCCAGGTGCCGGGTTGCAGTACTTCAATCATTGGCGATTGCGCCACCACGCTATCCAGCATCCGCGTCCAGGCGGTACCGCTGACAAAGGCCTCGCTGGCGGTTATCTGCCGCAGGTAGTCGAGGTTGGTGGCAATGCCGTGCAGCCGCGTGGCGTCGAGCGCTGCCGCCAGTTTTGCCAGCGCCGCGGCGCGGGTCGGTGCATGAACAATCAGCTTGGCGATCATCGGGTCGTAAAACGCGGAAACTTCGCTGCCGGTGGTGACGCCGGTATCAATGCGTACATCGTCAGGGAAGACCACTTCGCTCAGTACGCCGGGGCTCGGCTGGAAGTTTTTCAGCGGGCTTTCGGCATAAATACGCACTTCAATCGCCGCCCCTTGCGGGGCCTGCGCCAGACGCGCCCAGTCGATAGGCTCGTCTGCCGCCACGCGCAGCATGCACTCCACCAGATCCAGCCCGGTCACGCATTCGGTCACCGGGTGTTCAACCTGTAAACGGGTATTCACTTCGAGGAAATAAAACGCGTCCAGCGCGGCATCGTAGATAAATTCCACCGTCCCGGCGCTGCGGTAGTTCACCAGCTTACCGAGCTGCACCGCGGCATCGAGAATCGCTTTGCGGGTCGTCGCCGGGAGGTTCGGCGCCGGCGTCTCTTCCACCACTTTCTGGTTGCGGCGCTGGAGCGAGCAGTCGCGCTCGCCGAGCGCCACCACGTTGCCTTTACCGTCGCCAAATATCTGCACTTCGATATGGCGTGCGCGATCCACGCAGCGCTCAACAAACACTCCGGCATCGCTAAAGAACTGCTCGCCCAGACGGCGTACGCTTTCCCAGCCCTGCGCCAGCGCCTGCGCATCGGCGCATCGCGTTAGGCCAATCCCGCCGCCGCCCGCCGTGCTTTTCAGCATTACCGGATAGCCAATGTTCTGCGCGGCTTCCAGCGCGTCGTCGAGGGAATTGAGCAGCCCGGTCCCCGGCGTCATCGGGACGCCCGCTTCGGCGGCCAGTTCACGAGCGCGGTGCTTCAGGCCAAATTCGCCAATCTGCTGGGCGGTTGGGCCGATAAACACGATGTCCGCCTTGTCACAGGCGTCGGCAAACGGCAGGCTTTCTGAGAGAAAACCGTAGCCGGGCCAGATGGCCTGCGCCCCGCTTTCCCGCGCGGCGGCAATAATCGCGTCAATCTTCAGATAGCTGTCGCTGGCCTTTTCGCCGCCCAGCGCCAACGCGATATCGGCCTGCTTAACGTGTTCAGCGTTTTTATCCGCGTCGGAGTAAACCGCAACGCTGGTGATGCCCAGACGTTTCAGGGTTCGGATCGCGCGGCAGGCAATTTCACCACGGTTGGCAATCAGCACAGTGTTAAACATGATGGTTCTCCTTACGGGCAACCCAATGCCGCCAGCCCTTAAATTCGGTAATATCCACGGCGTCATTCAGCGCCGCCGGTTCACAGATAAAGCCTTTCACCCAGCGGCCATCGCAGAGCTCCAGCGAGCCAATACCCAGCGGCGACGGTATTTCCGCTACGAACTCGCCAAAGCGCGCCAGCGGGATATCCCACAGCTCCACCTCAATCGCCGCGCCGGATGCGTCGCGAGCCAGCCCCGGCTTTTGCGGCTGGGTATTCGCCAGCGCGTAGAGGCGATAGGTCGCCGCCGTCTGCGTGGCTTCGACAAAGACCGCGTTGCGGGTGGTGAGCTGGAAGTTGAGCGGCATACCGCGCAGGTGCGCGCCAACCACGGCAATGCGCACGTGATGCGGCGACGACGGCAGCGCGGCGTCGCCTGGCGTTAACGGCAGCTCGGTCGCCCCCAGCGGTAGCGCAAGCTGCTGCTGCCAGCGGCGGCCAAAATCTGCCAGCGCCCGGTCGTGCCACGCGGGGGCAATCAGGGTGATCCCCGCTGGCAGACCATCGGCGCGGAACGGCGCGGGCAGCGCCAGCGCGCTGAGGTCAGCCAGATTGGTGAAGTTGGTGTAGGTACCAAACTGGGAGTTGAAGCGAATGGGCTCCTGCTCCATCTCCTTTAAGGTGTGGATGGTTGGCGATGTTGGCACCACCAGCGCGTCGACTTCGCCCAGCGTCTGCTGGATTTTTTGCGCCAGCTCGGCGCGCAGGTATTCGGCGTTGTAGGCATCCACTGCGCTGTAGTTGAGGCCCGCAGAGACGATGGTGTAAACGGTCGGGTCCATCAGTTCAGGATGCTGAATCATGTCGCCCACTGCCGCCGTACGCTCGGCCACCCACGGCCCCTGATACAGCTGTTCGGCAAGCTGAGTAAACTCTGAAAAGTCGATAGGTTTCAGCGTGACGCCGCTTTCACACAGCGCATCGATAGCCTGTTCCCAGGCCGCCTGCGCCTGAACGTCGCCGAAAAAGTTCAGCGTTTCCGGTACGGCGAAGGTCGGGGTCGATGACAGCGTCGCAGGCGTGGTCGCAGGATGTGCGCGCGAGTAGGCGTCTTCACTATCTACGCCGCCCGCCAGCGAGGCGATATAAAACGCGTCGTCCACCGTCAGGGCAAAGACCGACAGCGTGTCGTTGAGGCGACAGGCAGGCACCACGCCTTTAGCTGAGAGCCAGCCTTTGGTCGGTTTGAGGCCAACGATATTGTTAAACCCGGCGGGCACGCGCCCAGAACCGGCGGTGTCGGTGCCAAAGGCGAACGGCACCAGGCCACGCGCCACCACGGAGGCCGAGCCGGAGCTGGAGCCGCCGCTGACGTAATCGGGATTGAATGTGTTGACCACAGCGCCGTAGGGGGAGCGCGTGCCCACCAGCCCGGTAGCGAACTGGTCGAGGTTGGTTTTGCCGATAACAATCGCCCCGGCGGCTTTCAGCCGGGCAACCGCCGTCGCATCCTGCTCCGCAATATATTCAAACGCCGGACAGGCCGCCGTGGTCGGCCATCCGGCCACATCTACGTTGTCTTTAACCGCAAAAGGAATACCGAATAATGGCAGGGCGTCGGGGTTATTCTGATAAAGCGGTATTAACACCGCTAATTGTGCTTTCAGCTGCGCTTCGTTGGCTATCATCAGCCATGCGTTATCTTCCGCCGGGAAGGTATTAATATGTTCAAGTAAACGAGTAAGAACAGATTCACTGTCCTGACTGATTTGCTGACGCCACGCGGCCAGCGTTTGTCCTGTCATTAATGCCATCGTTGAATCCCTGTTGGTATACAAGATGGAATTCAATTAGCAAGGCACATGCCAAATATTTAACGCACTGATTTAAATTAACTTTTAAATAAAAATGCAAAGTAATAAGAGTATTTCAGCGCACCGTAAAAGGACATCAAGCGCAATAATAGTGCAGCAGGTCATAGGAAAAACAAATATAACAAGGGAGGGTCAAAATAATTATTTATGAAGATGACCGCAGCGATAACGCCGACATTGATGTGTCTATTACATTTTATTTCACGGGCAATCGGGAGAACGCTTAGCTGCAAAACCCTGGTTGGTTACGCCTCCTTACAAACAAACGAATGCGCGGTATAGCCCCTTTTTTATCTGTTATGCCATATTGGGCACGATTGACAGAATATCCTTAAGGACAAGGGGGTTTTATGGAACAGGACGAGAAAAAAATGCGGGAAATCACGCTGACCATCGGCGTGTTTTTCGATGGCACGGGCAACAATGCGAACAATAGCTGCAGCCGTCAGACGGCCAGCACGGCAGAACCTTCTGCAACGAACGCCGTTCAGAAACTCTGCGGCACGGCAGCGGGAAGTTATCTCGGTTATTACACCAACATTCACTGGCTCCATACGCTGTACAACCAGGGCATAACGCCTGATACAGGGGCCGGTCAATACGCTATTTATATCGAAGGTATCGGAACCGAAGATGGCGCGGGGGACTGCACGTTCGGGATGGGGACTGGCCTCGGCAGAAGCGGTGTAGTGAGTAAAACCGACAAGGCCGTCGCGGCACTCGCGGCCTGTATCCAGAGCTATGTAAGCCGGCATGCTAAAGCGCGTTCCTGCGTCATTAAAGAGGTACAGTTTGATATTTTCGGCTTCAGCCGGGGAGCAGCGGCGGCACGACATTTTGCCAACCGGGTATTCGCCCAGGAAAACGCGATTATCGCAGCCATTAAAGCAGGGCTGAAAGGGCTTGAATTTACCGGCACGCCCGGCGGTAAAACACGCTTTCTGGGGATATTTGATACCGTAGCGGCTATCGGTACGCCGGCTAATGGCCTTAATCCGCATAGCGCCGATACCGGGGATGTTAATCTGCAGCTGCGCCCAGGCGTGGCTCAGCGCGTTTTCCACATCACCGCGCAGCACGAATGTCGGTTTAATTTCGTGTTGAACAGCGTAAAACCGGCGTGGCCGGAACTGGCCCTGCCTGGTGCGCATTCCGACATTGGCGGCGGCTATAACCCTGATGAACACGAAACCTACTTCCTTACCCGCCCTCAGTTTGAAACCGTCCCCCTTTCCACTCCCGATACCAAAACGCGCATTTATCAGCAGACCGGCGAGCAGCTCAGCGCGATGGGGAGCTACCCAACCATTGCGCCGCTATTGCATACGGTAGCGATAAATACGGCGACCTGGTATGACGATCGGATGCCCACCGACCGTTACGGCACATTTCAGAAACGAAGCGCGGCGGCGGCCGTCATCGACCGTCCCACGCGCAATGACTGGTCAAAAGTGGTGCTGCGAGTGATGCTGGACGCGGCGCAGGAGGCGGGCGTGATATTTTATCCAATCGATGAAACCGCTGGTGATTTTGCGTTACAAGCGGAGCTCAGAAACCTGTGTGACAAAGCTATCATGATGGGGCGCGCCGCCCGCAACGGCCAGTCTGCGATGGGCTTTACGACGCCGGAAATTGAGATGCTGGCAGAAAAATATATTCACTGTTCAGCGAACTGGAACAGCGTGGAGCGGGATAGTCGCGGCATGATAACCGGCGCGGTCTGCCCTGCGGAGCTGGTGACCTTCACTAACCGGCCAGATGAACGCTGGCAGCGAACGGTCTACGACATGGATGGAAACAAAAGAGGAAAATAGACGTGAGGAACGGTTAACGGTTCCTCGCGTCTGCGTGGCCAAAAATCAGCTTTATTATCCGCTGATTTTTGGCATCAATCCTGACTTATCACGCGCCCTGACGGGTCGCCGCCAGCACAATTTCACGGATACAAACGTACTGCGGCTGGGAATAGGCGTATTCAATGGCGTGCGCCACATCTTCCGGGCTCAGCACTTTACCGCCCATATCCTGTTTCCAGCTCTGGTAACCGGCTTTGATGTCGTCGCTGGTGGTATGGCTCAGCAGTTCGGTTTCCACCGCGCCCGGGGCAATCACCACCACGCGCACGTTGTGCGGCGACAGCTCTTCACGCAGGTTTTCGGACAGGCCGTGCACTGCAAACTTGGTACCAACGTAGACCACGTGGTTCGGGAAGGTTTTGCGCCCGGCAATGGAGCTGATGTTGATGATGGTGCCCGCTTTGCGCTCAATCATCCCTTTGGTTACCGCGTGAACGCCGTTCAGCAACCCCTTCACGTTCACGTCGATCATCTGCTCCCATTCGTCTGGGTTTTGGCTGTCGATATTGCCCAGCAGCATCACGCCCGCGTTGTTGACCATCGCATCAACCGGCCCAAACTGCTGTTCCGCTTCGGCAACAGCGTCGGCCACCGCCTGACGGTTAGCGACGTCCACGGCGCGACACAAGGTGCGCGGCAGGTTCAGCGCCGTCATACGATCCACGCGACGCGCCAGCAGCAGGAGTGCATGTCCACGTTCTGACAGCAGTTTTGCGGTGGCCAGGCCAATCCCGGAGCTGGCGCCGGTAATCACGACTAATGGTTTAGATGCAGCGTTCATTTGACTTCCTCATAAATAAAATTGATGGCGCTACTTTAAATCCGGATAAGAATGGTGAAAAATGGTTTGTTTTTTTCACAGCCATAAAATAAATCTATGGATAAGCGACAGCTCAGCGCCTTCATCTGCGTATTCGAAGAGCGCAACATTACCCGTGCGGCTGAACAGTTAAGTCTGACACAGCCTGCGCTCTCCGCCACCGTGAAAGCGCTGGAAGAGGAACTCGGCACGCAGCTTTTTGTGCGTAAGCCCCGCGGCGTGGAGGTGACGGAAGATGCGCGCGCGCTCTATCCGCACGCCTGCCGGATGCTCCAGGAGATGGCGGCCCTCACCTCACGCTTTCGTAAACGTCAGGATGGCATGCCGCTGAGTATCGGCGTGGAGCAGGACGTTGCTTCGCCGTGTCTGGCGTCACTGCTGGAAAAAATTCATCTTGAAATGCCGGACATGCTGGTGACGCTCGATCCGGGCTGTACCGGGGATATCCGCCTTGGCTGTGAGAGTTTGCGCTGCGAAGACGAGCTGTTTATGCCGCTGTTCGACGAGCACTATATGCTGGCCTTTCCGAGCAGCCACCCGCTGGCGCAGGTGGCGGAGCTGACGCTGGAGCAGCTTTATAGCCACCCGTGGGTGATGTACCCGGCCCACGATTCTCATCAGCGCTTCCTGCCGTTTTACGGCACGGCGGCCGGTGCACCCAGCGCCAATGCGGGCAGCTTTACGCTGGCGCTGGATCTGGTCGAAGCGGGGTTTGGTCTGGCGATTGCGCCGCACTCGCTGATAGAAACCCGCTGCGACCTCAGCGCAAGGCCGCTGCCGGGGTATCCGTTGTTACGACGAATTGGCATTTGTTATGCCGTACAGGCGGTGGAGAATCCGGCGGTTAACCGGCTGCTGGAGCGGCTCAACGAGGTGACAGCGTTGGCGGGATAAAGCCCGGAGGATTACGCGGAAACCTTGATTCTGGTCATAGTGACTTTTGTGATCCCGCTCTAATTTATTCGCCTTCCTGATAAGAGACCACCCCAATGTTCATACCTTCCATTGGTGCAACGGCCTTCGTTGCATCTATTGCTACGCTCGGCATTTTATCACCCGGCCCGGACTTCTTTATGGTCATTAAAAACGCCGCGCGCTATCGCCGACTGCCCGCCATGATGACCGCCTTTGGCATCACCTGCGGCGTACTGACGCATATGTCTTACTGCGTGGCGGGTCTGGCGGTGGTCATCACCACCACGCCGTGGCTGTTTGATATTCTGAAATACGCAGGCGCCGCTTACCTTATCTGGGTGGGGCTACTGGCTCTGCTGGCGCGCGGGCATAAGAGTATGGATATGACCGGCGTCACTTTGCAGGAAACCTCGCTGAAAAAGGCGTTTCTCCAGGGCTACTTGTGTAACCTGCTGAACCCGAAAGCGACGCTGTTTTTCCTCTCTATTTTTACTCAGGTACTGAACGTGAAATCCGGTTTCCCGGAGAAACTGTGGTACGCCGGGGTGATCCTCACCGTGTCCGTTATCTGGTGGCCGATGCTGGTGGTGCTGATTCAGAGCGCGCCGGTACGTCGTGGACTGGCTAAGGCGCAGAAGGTTATCGATAAGATGCTGGGCGGGCTGCTGATTGCGCTGGGGATTAAGGTGGCTCTGAGCTAGCGCCTGACATCGCAGGGACAAATATCACCTATCGCTCCCCTCTCCCTTAAAAAGGGAGAGGGGGCTGATTGTGCTCGTATTTTCGTTTTTTCGTTTAGTCTTAACGTTCCCGGAACGCTTCCGCCTTCGCACGCAGAATTGGCTTCAGCAGATAGCTAAGCACCGTTTTCTGCCCGGTCATGATATCTACCGATACCACCATCCCCGGTATAATCAGCAGCGGTTTTTCTTCGCTGCCCAGATAGTTGCGATCCGTGCGCAGCCGAATCTGGTAAAAACTGTGCCCCTCTTTATCGGTAATGGTGTCAGCGCTGATGTGCTCCAGCGAACCTTTCAGGCCGCCGTAGATGGTGTAGTCATAGGCGGTGAATTTGATCATCGCCTTCTGCCCTGGGTGTAAAAACGCAATGTCCTGTGGGCGAATTTTGGCTTCAACCAATAGCGTGTCGTCCAGCGGAACAATCTCCACCAGCTCGCTGCCGGGTTGGATAACCCCGCCGATGGTGTTGACCAGCATCTGCTGGATAATCCCGCGCACCGGCGAGGTCACCAGCGTACGGTGAACCCGGTCCTCGATGGCTTTGCCTGAGGCCTCTATTTTCGCAAGGCTAGTGCGCGCTTCGTTAAGCTGACCCAGCATTTCGCTACGATAACGGCCTCTCGATTCGGCAATTTTGTTTTCAATTTCCTTAACGGCTGACCGGGCACGAGGAATGGCGAGCACCACCGAGTCAAGCTGCCCGCGCGTGTCCACTTCGGAGCGGCGCAGGCGCAGGATTTCTACTTTTGAAATAGCCCCGGCACTGACCAGCGGCTGGGACATATTAACTTCCTGCTGAATAAGCCCCAGGCTGCGGCTGAACTGCGTTTTTTTCGCTTCAAAATCCAGCAGTTCCTGCTTTTTCTGCGCCGGCTGTTCTTCCAGCCCGGCGATTTCATTACGAAAACGTGCGCCCTGGGATTCAAAGAGCCCCCGCTCCCCGCTGGCGATCCCCGGCGCTTCCTGCTCGATTTCCGGGCTCAGCGATAAGGGCTTGTCGTCTAGTTGCGCCTGCAGGCGTGAGATGCGGGCCATCAGCGCATAGCGGTCAGCTTCGCTTTCACCGACGGTTGACTTAAAGCGCGTATCGTCAAGGCGCAGCAGCGGTTGACCAGCGTCGACAATTTGCCCTTCGTGGACGAAAACTTCGGAGACAATCCCGCCTTCCAGGTTCTGGATTTTTTGCAGCCTGGACGAGGGGATCGCTTTCCCATCGCCGCGGGTGACTTCATCGATGGGGGCGTTCGCCGCCCAGACAATCAGCGCAATAAAAAATCCAAAGCAGGCCCACAGCGTCACGCGTCGCGAGCGCGGCGCGTCGCTCATCACCGCGCCGTTAATGCCGTTGACCGTCAGGGAGTCGTCCGTTTTACCGAGACCAAACCATTTAGTTACCCCCATGGATTTGCCCCTTCTTCAGTGCCTCCAGCACACTATCGCGCGGCCCATCGGCCACCACGCGCCCACGTTCGATGATAATAAGCCGGTCAACCAGCGCCAGCATCGAGGCGCGGTGGGTCACCAGCAGCAACGTGCGCCCGCGGGTTGACGCCATCAACGCCCGACGGACGGCATCTTCGGTGGTGTTATCCATCGAGCTGGTCGGCTCATCAAGCAGAAGAATCGGTGGCTCAAGCAGAAGCGCGCGCGCCAGCATCACCGCCTGACGCTGGCCGCCAGAGAGGTTAAGCCCGCGCTCGCCAACCTGCATGTGATAGCCGTCCGGGTGCTTACGGGCAAAATCATGCACCCCGGCCAGCTGCGCCGCCCGCAGCATGGCGTTGTCGTCGACGTAGGTGGCTCCGCTTATCAGGTTGTCGCGCAGCGTACCGCTGAACAGGTAAATATCCTGCGGCGCGTAGCCGATATTGTGGCGAAGGTCGTTGACGTCGATTTGGTTGGCATCCATGCCGTCAACCAGGATCTCTCCTGAGTCCGGCTGATAGAAACCGATTATCAGCTTCGCCAGCGAGCTTTTTCCCGACCCGCTGCGCCCGATAATCCCCACCCGTTCACCCGGCGTGATGGTAAAGGAGACGTTAGTCAGTGACGGTCGCTTTTGGTCTGGATAGGTGAAAGTGACGTTCTGAAAGGCAATCGCGCCTTCCAGGGTGTCGCGGGCCACCAGCGCCCTGTCATCCTGACGCTCCTGCGGCAGCTCCATCATCTGTTCAGTGGTATTCATGGTCATTCTTGCCTGCTGATAGCGCGTCACCAGGCCACTAAGTTGCCCCATCGGCACCAGCGCGCGGCCGTTCAGCATGTAGCAAGCGATAAGTCCGCCCATACTGAGGCTACCGCCGATAATCAGATAAACCCCGGCAACAATCATCGCCACGCCGGAAAACTGCTGGAGCCAGGCGGTAAAGTTCACCGCAAAGGTCGAGAGCGTTTTAACCCGTAACTCTTTTTTGCTTAGCGTCACCAGCGTGCTTTCCCACATAAACTGGCGCTCGCTTTGCGCGTTATTCACCTTCATGGCGTCCAGCCCGCCGAGGGTTTCAATCAGCACCGCCTGACGTTCAGAGGCGAGGCGCATCGTCTCTTTTATCGTGTCGTTGAGCGGCTTCTGAATCGCCCAACTCACCACCAGCGCCACCGGGAAGGCCACCAGCGGGATAAACACCAGCGGGCCGCCGATAATGGCGATCACCAGCAGCATCAGCAAGGTGAACGGAATGTCGATAAGCGTCGCCATGGTGAGCGAAGAGAGAAAATCACGCAGCGACTGGATTTCATGAATATTCTGCGCAAAGCTCCCCAACCGTGCCGGACGCGCTTTCATCGCCACGCCGGTAATGCGCTCGAAGATGGAGGCCGAAACAATCATATCGGTCTTTTTGCCCGCAATATCGAGGCAGCGGGTACGCAGCGTTTTCAGCAGCAGATCAAACAGGAAGGCAACGGTTATCCCTATCGCCAGCACCCATAACGTGGCAGTGGCCTGGTTGGGCACCACGCGGTCATAGACGTTCATCACGAACAGCGGCGTACACAGCGCGATGAGGTTAATCAGGAAACTAGCAACGATAGCGTCAACGTAGAGAAAGCGCGATAGCTTCAGCGTGTCACGAAACCAGGTCCGCGTGCGCGGCAGCAGCGAGGATTTGGTGCGTTCGCTTTGATGGATGGGCTGAATAAACAGTGCCGTACCGGAGTACTCTTGCGCCAGCGCGGCTGGGTCGACCAATATTTCCCCGCCGCCGACCTCTCCGGTCTGCACCCGGGCCTGCCCTTGTTCATTCCAGCCAAAGAGTACGGCAGTGCGATGATTTTCCAGTACCAGTACGGCGGGCAGTGAGAGCGCGGTGATATCCTTGAGCTCACGCTTGAGCATTCGCACGCGCAGCCCGGCGCGCGCGGCGGCGCGCGGAAAAACGTCGAGGGTCAGTTGGTTATTTTTAAGCGGTAGGCCTGCGGTCAGCGAAACGCGGGTGGCCGCTTTTCCATAGTGCGAACAGACCGCCAGCAGACTATCGAGCAGCGCGTCGTCCTGAAGCTCGCGCTGATCGACTTTCATCTCTTTTTGCCATTCTACTGCGTCATTGCCACCTGCAGCCGGGGAATGTTGTGCCATATGTTATATCCTTAATAACAGACCCGAATCATAAGTTCATCCTGAATACCGGGTAATTGCGACTGAAGCACAAGCGTGTCAGAAATCTAAATTAGCACAGCCAAATATGACATTCATTAATAATGGGAATTTATAATGCTTTATAATTAGGCATAATAGTAACACCGTAGAATACAATAAAGTAATCACCCGTTTATTTTTGTAAATTTAAATTTAGCGTATTCAAAATAATAAAAAGCACCCTGCCGGTAAGACAGGGTGCGGTTCAGGGTTAAACCAGGGTATCTGGCTTAGCAATCAAACTGTCTATGTCTGTGGAAGTACAATTTTCAACGGTAATCTGCACCTCGGTGGCGTTACCTCCATGGTGCAGACCTCCGGTATTAATAGTAATTACCGTATTCCCGCCTTTATCAGATATATTGACGAAATCAGAGAAATTACCCTTAACCCCCTCAAGCAGCTCGGTTAAATCGATTTTATCCTCATGAATATTAAAGTCTTTAATAACATCCTTGCCGTAATCACCCTGTTGCCATTTGAAGGTATCATGGCCTTCCCCGCCATAAAGCGTGTTATTCCCTTTACCGCCAATCAGGATGTCATCCCCCGCGCCGCCATACAGTTTATCGTTGCCGTTACCACCATAGAGAATATCGTTTCCATTGCCGCCATGAAGTTCGTCGTTGCCATCACCGCCATAGATAATATCGTTTCCATCGCCGCCATACAGCTTATCGTTACCCGCATAGCCATAGATGAGGTCATCACCATCGGTGCCAAAAAGCGTGTTGTTACCAGCATCGCCATGAATCGTTTCAACCGGTACCGGGGTCGGCTCGTTTTCATCAGGCGTCGCCTCGCTTCCGCCGCCCGTTGATTCGCTTCCGCCGCCCGTTGATTCGCTTCCGCCAGGGATTACTGTGGTATCAGACCCATCACCGCTCTCACCCGCGCCCTCATTGCCAGCACTGCCGCTTTCTGCTGATTGGAGCGGGATAACCGCAAAGGAACCTGAACTGCTGTCACCATCACCGTCAGTGACGGTTATTTCAAAATCAATCTGGTTGTTATTACCAGGCTGCTGCATCTCCTGGTACTGATAGAACTCCCATTTGCCGGTTTCAGGGGTGAACTCCATGCGAAAGACCAGGTCTCCATGTTCGTCGGTAGCCAGAACGGTGTTCCCATCTTGTTCAATAACAATTTGCTGGCCCGTGCTGGTTAACAGCCCCAGTTCATATCCCGTCAACGTCATACTGCCCTTGCCATCTGCCCCCCAGTCTACGCCCACTTCACCGCTGGCATAGGCGATGGCATCCGGTGTGTCAGGGCCAATAAAGGTCACCTTTTTCACCGTCAGGTCGCTGTTATCTATCTTGTTGGTATTGCCGTTGTTGGTGGCTTTAATCACCATCGTATCAAAGCCGCCTTCCTGAACCGTAAAGTTCGCCGCGTAGTTACCGCTAGCCTCGTTGGAGTTAAACGGCTGACTCGCAATCAGTACGCCATCGCGATAAAACTCAACGATGCCACTTTCCAGCTCACCGCCGTACATTTTGCTGAACTCAATATTGACGCCATAAGCCACCAGCCCCTCATTGAGGGTAAAAATCAGTTCTTCAGAGGCAGAAGTGCCATTGTCAAAATGGCGGAAGTCGATTTCGTTGTCGATGTTATGGTAGGGGCTCGCAACGCTCTTCACACCCAGCCCTTCCGTCGACTGGTTTACCTCCGCATCAATAAGGTTGGAGTCGGTGGCAGAAGTAAAACCTTTTGCCGTCACCGTGAAATCATTAAACTTCATGCTGTTAGCGTTAGCGACCCCATTCCCCCACAGCGCTTGCTCGCCCACTAAAGGCGTCGGAATGTTGGTGCTTTCGGCCTCGACGGCACCTTGGTTTCCGATGGTAGGAATATCATCTTTGATGGTAATAGGTAACGTCGTTTCCGTCGTAGCCTTGTCATCTGTAACCGTCACCGAGATATCAAGAACAAGGTCATCCTCACCTTGAAGCGGGTGATCAATCGGGCCTTTCAGCGTCACCTCATAGGACCATTCTCCCTTACCGCTGCCATCTGGCGCAGTGAGCGAAACTTCTACCACCGTTTTCTCGTTTCCGGTGTCACCAATGTAGCCAACCAACTTATTGCTCACCGGATCCCATTTCCAAGTGATGGTCTCACCACCAGATTTCAGCGTACTGCTTGGGCCGCCAAGGGAAACGCTGAGCGTATCGCTGGAGTCAATATCACCGACGTTGAATTTACCTACAGCGTGAGCAGAATCATCGGAACTCACCAGACCATGTTCTGACAGACTCGCCTCCACGACACTTTCGATCGTTGGCGCGTCGTTCGTTCCAGTTATCGTAATCGTAACGGTCTCCATAACTGGAGTGCCGTGACCATCATCCACCGTCACCTGATAGGTCAGCGTTACCGTCTCGCCTACAGCCAGAAACTGCGTTGCGGCGTTCGAAATGGAATATTCCCAGCCCGTTTTCGCGTCATTCAGCGTGAATTCACCGCCGCGCAGCGCTGCTTCTACTCCTTCCGGCAGCGAGTCAGAATGGCTCCATTTCAGATCCATTAGTTCGCCGGTAGTCCATACGACATGCGTGTCTGAAGAGTCCACATCGGTGAAGCTGATAGCGCCCTCGGCCGTCAGGTCAGCCGGGATATCCTGATGTCCTTCCGGCAGCCCGTTATCTTCGGTGAGTGCCGCATTGTCGGCACTGACTACCGGTAAATCGTTGGTCCCGGTGATGGTGATCACCACATCCTTGTTCACCAGCACGCCATGTCCATCGTCCACCGTGACCTGATAGGTCAGCATTACCGTCTCGCCTGCTGCCAGGAACTGCGTCGCGGCGTTCGAAATGGAGTATTCCCAGCCCGTTTTCGCGTCATTCAGCGTAAATTCACCGCCCCGCAGCGCCGCTTCAACTCCCTCCGGCAGCGAGTCAGAATGGCTCCATTTGATCCCCATCAGATCGCCGGAAGCTGACACGACGTGCGAGTCCGAGGCGTCCACGTCGGTGAAGCGGATAGCACCCTCGGCCGTCAGGTCAGCCGGGGTATCCTGATGCCCTTCCGGCAGCCCGTTATCTTCGGTGAGTGCCGCATTGTCGGCCGTAACTACCGGTAAATCGTTGGTCCCGGTGATGGTGAGCACCACGTCCTTGTTCACGAGCACGCCGTGTCCGTCGTCCACCGTGACCTGATAGGTCAGCGTTACCGTCTCACCTGCTGCCAGGAACTGCGTCGCGGCGTTCGAAATGGAGTATTCCCAGCCCGTTTTCGCGTCATTCAGCGTAAACTCACCGCTCCGCAGCGCCGCTTCCACTCCCTCCGGCAGCGAGTCAGAATGGCTCCATTTCAGATCCATCAGTTCGCCGGTAGTCGACACGACGTGCGAATCTAACGAGTCCACATCGGTGAAGCTTAGCGAGCCTGAAGTCGTTAGCTCTGCCGGGATATCCTGATGCCCTTCCGGCAATCCGTTGTCTTCAGTAACCGAGCCGTCGTCAGCGCTTAGAACGGGCAAATCATTACGCCCGGTAATCGTAATCGTCACCGTGTGTTCGGTGCCGTCGGCGCTTTTTACCACGAAGGTTTCAATTTTCGTTTCGCCTTCAGCGAGGTACTGCACGTCGGCGTTATTAACCTCATAGCGCCATGAACCATCTCTAGCGAGGATCAAGTGACCCAGCGCACCATCGCTGGCTTTGACGGAATTCGTGATAAACCAGGACTGTGCTTCATCGGGATCGTGAATTGACAAACGGCCGCTGTCGGCAAGGGTTGGATCGCTATCGTCTTCGACAACGGAACCTGTATCGTCGCCGCCGATGATGGCGGGGTTATTAAGATCAACGGCATTGGTGCCGAACAGTGAGGTATCTTCTTCCACGCGGTCAGGACGCCCGCTACCCAGCCCATCGGTGGGATAGCCCGCGTTAGGGTCAAGGATTTGTCCGGTCAGTTCCAGCATCACGAAGGAGTGTCGTCCTCCCTCGCCCGCTTCGCCCTGCGCATCGGTGATAATCGGATTCCCTGCGGCGGTTGCTTCCAGTATTTGCGTTGGGTCAGCGCCCTCGGTAATGGCCTGCTGTACGGCAGCAACGTCCTGGGTTGCTGTCGCATCAGCCGTCGCGGTTGCTGCGCCGCTGCCGCCCCACTGGCTCATACGCCCCAGATCCAGATTTTTACCATCCGGCAAGGTGACGGTCACCGCCCCCTGCTCGGTCACGACCTGCTCGCCGCGCATAACCTGCTCACCTTCCATTGCCTGGCGTCGGCTGCCGTCCGCCGCTTCAATCCACGCCTGGCCCATCATGACTTTGATCGTTCCAATTACCGTTGGCATAGCATCTCTCCCTGGTTCGCAAATACCGGAGCGTTTCACAAAACGCTCCAATTAAACTCGTTAGGTAAAAACTGAACTTCTATCCTTATTCATTGAGGCATTGAATTAACACCCACTTTCACCCATTAGCAAAATATATTCATTAATAATCGCATTAGTAATAATAACATTTGGTGATTTTTGTAAAACAAGCCATATATTGAGTGATTGGAATACGTATCTTTCAGTCAATAGCGTGATCCGTCACTCATATGACAAAAGTAATCACAAATATTTCACCACACTTAAAATAAAAAATAACTCATTAAAATCAATAAATTAAACAAATAAAATCCAATATGAAAACGTTAAAAAACACTCACTTAAATATTTCTAAAGATAACTTATAAATATCACCAAGGAATAAAACAAAAACCAATTAAATATTACTTATTATTCCATTGCTTTTGCTCTAAACGGTAGGTATTAACTATTCATAAACCTTTCTTACCAAATCGATAAATCAATGACCTGCGCTTATTCCAGATACCAACACAGGATTATCGTATGGAGAATCAATTATTTTTTCTGATGCATTGCCGTCGTGGAACGGAGAACAATGCCCTGCGAAGCAGGGTCCCCTGAGCAGAACTGCTTATGATTAGGTCTGGCTGGTATACGCGCAGCATACGGCCCTGCCGTCCTTCAATTACGCAATGCAACAGAGGGTAAGATGACAAGAGTGCAGATCTGTGAACATCAACACAAAACACTACTCTTATTGGTTTTATCAACACAAAACAAAAGAAACCGATTTCTTATACCAAACTAACACCTAAAAAATAGACCAAAAGCCACAGTTAATTAAATGTTAATTATGGCAATAAATTGTTGCCGATATTTTTAGCATTAATAACTAATACGTATCTTTCAGAACAATTATGGAAAAAAAGTGTGACCCCAGGCATTCTTTAATAAGGATAATGCTTCATTTAAAATTTAATTTGATAAATTACACATTAAATTTAATCCATTTTCTGGCCGTTAATTACTCGATAATTGCTTGAAAGATCGCCAAATGGCGATTATTAACAACGTCAAAAAATAGTCACCGTTATCGGCATAAAATATTTTTATCCCCCCATTATTTTTTGATAAAAGTCAGATGAAAGCGTTATATATAAAACACAACATATTGATATTAAATGATTTTTAAGAAAATGCATAGCGTGCAATAATTCACCAAAAGGCAATTTGTGAGTACTCGCACAAATCCCCAGTCAATTAATTTGTTACACTTCTTCCCGTCAACGAGGCAATTAACACGGATCGTTATGAACACATTAAATCTCCCAAAAATACAAAATCTGGTGGTTTTTCAGGAGGTGATCCGGAGTGGTTCTATCGGCTCAGCGGCAAAAGAATTAGGATTAACGCAGCCCGCGGTCAGTAAAATCATTAGCGATATTGAAGCTTACTTTGGCGCAGAGGTCATCGTCAGAAAAAATACCGGCGTAACGTTGACTCATCCGGGCCAGGTACTGCTGACCTGGTCTGAGTCCATCACCCGTGAGATGACGAACATGGTGAATGAGATGAACAGCATGACGGACGATGCCGCTATTGATGTCTCCTTCGGTTTCCCTTCGCTGATTGGCTTCACCTTTATGTCTGACATGATTCAGAAGTTTAAAGAGGTGTTCCCGAAGGTACAGATCTCGATGTTCGAAGCGCAGCTCTCCTCGTTCCTGCCTGCGCTGCGCGATGGCCGTCTGGATTTCGCCATCGGCACGTTGAGCGACGAGATGAAGCTACAGGACCTGCACGTCGAACCGCTGTTTGAATCAGAGTTTGTCGTCGTGGCCAATAAGTCCCGAACGTGCGCCGGCAATACCCCGCTGGAATCACTGAAAGAGGCGCAGTGGGTATTGCCACAAACCAATATGGGTTACTACAGTGAGCTACTTATTACGCTACAGCGAAACGGCATCAGCATCGAAAACATTGTTAAAACGGACTCCGTTGTCACCATTTATAATCTTGTTCTCAATGCCGATTTCCTGACGGTTATTCCCTGTGATATGACCGCACCTTTTGGCTCCGACCAGTTTATTACGCTCGAGGTTGAAGAAACATTACCCATTGCGCGCTATGCCGCAATATGGTCAAAGAATTACCGGATTAAAAAAGCCGCATCAATTCTGGTGCAATTAGCGAAGGAATACTCAGCCTGTAATGGACGCAGGCGAAAGCAAATAATAAATTCAAAATAAGCCAGTAATTTTAAATATCTAATACCTATACCGCCGATCGTCATATCGGTCAGCGGTGACGAATATCTATTACCCTAACACTCTGGTTATGAGGTTATAATGCATATTACATACGATCTCCCGGTTGCTATTGAAGATATTATTGAAGCCAAAAAACGCCTCGCGGGTAAAATTTATAAGACCGGCATGCCTCGCTCTAATTACTTTAGCGAACAGTGCAAAGGCGATATTTTCCTTAAATTTGAAAACATGCAGCGTACCGGCTCATTTAAGATTCGCGGTGCCTTTAATAAACTGAGTTCCCTGACTGAAGCCGAAAGACGTAAGGGCGTTGTCGCCTGCTCTGCGGGTAACCATGCACAGGGGGTTTCGCTCTCCTGTGCGATGCTCGGTATTGATGGCAAAGTGGTGATGCCAAAAGGCGCGCCGAAGTCTAAAGTCGCCGCCACCTGCGATTACTCGGCTGAAGTGGTGCTGCACGGCGATAACTTCAACGATACCATCGCTAAGGTTAGCGAAATTGTCGAAATGGAAGGCCGCATTTTTATCCCGCCGTACGACGACCCAAAAGTCATTGCCGGGCAAGGCACCATTGGTCTGGAGATTCTCGAAGACCTGTATGACGTGGATAATGTAATTGTACCTATCGGCGGCGGCGGTTTGATTGCCGGTATTGCTATCGCCATTAAATCAATTAACCCTACCATTAAAGTGATTGGCGTACAGTCAGAGAACGTTCACGGCATGGCCGCCTCTTATTATGCCGGAAATATAACCACGCACCGAACGACCGGCACCCTGGCGGATGGCTGTGACGTTTCCCGCCCGGGTAATTTAACCTACGAAATTGTTCGTGACCTCGTGGATGATATTGTTCTGGTCAACGAAGATGAAATTCGCAAAAGCATGATTGCCCTTATTCAGCGTAATAAAGTCGTCACAGAAGGCGCTGGCGCTTTAGCCTGTGCGGCATTATTAAGCGGCAAATTAGATAGCTATATCAAAAACCGAAAAACGGTCAGCATTATTTCTGGCGGGAATATCGACTTGTCTCGTGTATCGCAAATTACCGGTTTAGTTGACGCTTAATTCTACTATTTAACTTCGTTGAGGATAGGATATGAGTACTACTGAAAGCATTATATCCAGCCAGACCAAACAGTCAGTCTGGCGTAAATCAGATACAACGTGGACACTGGGTTTATTTGGTACCGCTATCGGTGCCGGGGTGCTGTTCTTCCCGATTCGCGCCGGGTTTGGGGGGCTGATTCCCATTCTGCTGATGCTGGTGCTGGCTTACCCCATTGCGTTTTATTGCCACCGTGCGCTGGCGCGCCTGTGCCTGTCGGGGTCAAATCCATCCGGTAACATCACCGAGACGGTAGAAGAGCATTTTGGTAAGACGGGGGGCGTGGTGATCACCTTCCTGTACTTCTTCGCCATCTGCCCACTGCTGTGGATTTATGGCGTCACCATCACCAACACCTTTATGACCTTCTGGGAAAACCAGCTGCAAATGCCGGCGCTGAACCGCGGCTTCGTCGCCCTGTTCTTGCTGCTGCTGATGGCCTTTGTTATCTGGTTTGGTAAAGATCTGATGGTGAAAGTGATGAGCTACCTGGTCTGGCCATTCATTGCCTGCCTGGTGCTGATTTCCCTGTCGCTGATCCCTTACTGGAACTCTGCCGCTATCGATCAGGTCGACCTCAGCAATATCGCGCTGACCGGGCACGACGGCATTCTGGTCACCGTGTGGCTGGGTATCTCCATCATGGTGTTCTCCTTCAACTTTTCGCCAATCGTCTCTTCATTCGTGGTCTCCAAGCGCGAAGAGTATGAGAAAGACTTCGGCCGTGAGTTTACCGAGCAGAAATGTTCGCAGATTATCTCTCGCGCCAGCGTCCTGATGGTGGCCGTGGTGATGTTCTTCGCCTTTAGCTGCCTGTTTACGCTCTCCCCGCAGAACATGGCGGAAGCCAAAGCGCAGAACATTCCGGTGCTCTCTTATCTGGCAAACCACTTCTCTTCCATGGCGGGCACCAAGTCGACCTTCGCCACCACGCTTGAGTATGGCGCTTCCATCATCGCACTGGTGGCTATCTTCAAATCCTTCTTCGGCCACTATCTCGGCACGCTGGAAGGACTGAACGGTCTGGTGCTGAAGTTTGGTTATAAAGGCGATAAAACCAAGGTCTCCTCCGGGAAACTGAACACCATCAGCATGATTTTCATCATGGGCTCCACCTGGGTTGTCGCTTACGCCAACCCGAACATTCTGGACCTGATTGAAGCCATGGGCGCACCGATTATCGCGTCGCTGCTCTGCCTGCTGCCAATGTACGCCATTCGTAAAGCGCCATCGCTGGCGAAATACCGTGGTCGTTTAGATAACGTGTTTGTCACCGCTATTGGTCTGCTGACCATTCTGAACATCGTGTACAAACTGTTTTAATCTGTGAACTCAGGATGAGTCGTAAAATGAATGAATTCCCGGTCGTATTAGTCATTAACTGTGGATCATCTTCAATTAAGTTTTCAGTATTGGATGCAACCAACTGCGATGTATTAATGGCGGGTATTGCTGACGGTATTAACACTGAAAATGCGTTCTTATCCGTAAATGGAGGTGAGCCAGCCACGCTGGCTCACCACAGCTACGAAGGCGCATTAAAGGCGATTGCCTTTGAACTTGAAAAGCGTGATTTAAATGACAGCGTGGCCTTAATTGGCCACCGAATTGCCCACGGCGGAAATATCTTTACCGAGTCGGTCATTATTACCGGCGAGGTCATTGATAATATTCGCCGGGTCTCTCCGCTGGCTCCACTCCATAATTATGCCAACCTCAGCGGTATTGAATCAGCCCAGCAGCTTTTCCCCGGCGTGACCCAGGTAGCGGTATTTGATACCAGCTTCCACCAGACCATGCCGCCTGAGGCTTACCTGTATGGGCTGCCGTGGAAATATTACGAGGAGCTCGGCGTGCGCCGTTACGGCTTCCACGGGACGTCGCATCGCTACGTTTCCCAGCGTGCTCACGACCTGCTTAGCCTGCCGGAGCAGGACTCCGGCCTGGTGGTCGCCCACCTTGGTAACGGTGCCTCTATCTGCGCGGTGCGCAACGGGCAAAGCGTTGATACCTCAATGGGCATGACGCCGCTCGAAGGGCTGATGATGGGCACCCGTAGCGGCGATGTCGACTTCGGCGCCATGGCGTGGGTAGCGAGTGAAACCCAGCAGACGCTCGGCGACCTGGAACGCGTGGTGAATAAGGAGTCCGGCCTGCTCGGTATTTCTGGGCTCTCTTCCGACCTACGGGTGCTGGAAAAAGCCTGGCACGAAGGGCATGAACGCGCACAGCTGGCGATTAAAACTTTCGTGCACCGCATCGCCCGCCATATTGCCGGACACGCCGCGTCATTACATCGCCTCGACGGCATTATTTTTACCGGCGGGATTGGCGAAAATTCGGCATTAATTCGTCGACTGGTGATTGAACATCTGGCGGTGCTGGGCGTGAATATCGACAGCGACAGAAATAGCTTACCCAATTCCTATGGTGAGCGAATTATTTCCAGGGAAGATGCGCGCGTTATTTGCACCGTCATTCCAACCAATGAAGAAAAGATGATTGCCCTCGATGCGATTTATTTAGGCGAAATGAGCGCCAGCGTCGAATACGCATAATTAACAGTTAGTCAGCAGAGAGAATTCCATGAAGGTAAATATCGATACCGGCGAGAGTCTGTACGCCGACGCGTGGCAGGGATTTAACGGCACGGACTGGAAAGAAGAGATTAACGTCCGTGATTTTATTCAGCATAACTACACGCCATATGAAGGCGATGAGTCTTTCCTGGCCGAAGCAACGTCCGCGACCCTCGCCCTCTGGGAAAAGGTAATGGCCGGTATTCGCGTCGAAAACGCCACGCATGCGCCGGTCGACTTCGATACCAATGTTGCCACCACCATTACCGCCCACGACGCGGGCTATATCGACCAGAGTCTGGAAAAGATTGTTGGTCTGCAAACCGATAAACCGCTCAAGCGTGCGCTGCACCCTTATGGCGGCGTCAACATGATCAAAAGCTCGTTCGATGCCTACGGTCGCGAGATGGACCCCAGCTTCGAATACCTGTTCACCGAGCTGCGCAAAACCCACAACCAGGGCGTGTTCGATGCTTATTCTCCGGATATGCTGCGCTGTCGTAAATCCGGCGTGCTGACCGGTTTACCGGATGGCTATGGCCGCGGACGTATCATTGGCGACTACCGCCGCGTAGCGCTGTACGGCATTCAGTACCTGGTGCGCGAGCGCGAGCAACAGTTTGCCGACCTCCAGTCTAACCTTGAGTGGGGACAACAGCTTGAGGCCACCATTCGTCTGCGCGAAGAGCTGGCGGAACACCGCCGTGCGCTGCTGCAAATGCAGGAGATGGCCGCAAAATACGGCTGCGATATTTCCCGCCCGGCGCACAACGCACAGGAAGCGGTGCAGTGGCTCTACTTTGCCTACCTCGCGGCGGTGAAATCACAAAATGGCGGTGCCATGTCGTTGGGGCGCACCGCATCGTTCCTCGATATCTACATTGAGCGCGATGTTAAAGCCGGACTGCTGAACGAGCAGCAGGCGCAGGAGCTTATCGACCACTTCATTATGAAGATCCGCATGGTGCGCTTCCTGCGTACGCCGGAGTTCGACACGCTGTTCTCCGGCGACCCTATCTGGGCCACCGAGGTGATTGGCGGTATGGGGCTGGACGGCCGGACGCTGGTCACCAAAAACTCGTTCCGCTATCTGCATACCCTGCACACCATGGGGCCAGCGCCGGAGCCAAACCTGACGGTGCTGTGGTCAGAAGCGCTGCCGGTGGCGTTTAAAAAGTATGCCGCCCAGGTTTCTATCGTCACCTCTTCCTTGCAGTACGAGAACGACGATCTGATGCGCGCCGACTTTAACAGCGATGATTATGCGATTGCCTGCTGCGTCAGCCCGATGGTTATCGGCAAGCAGATGCAGTTCTTCGGTGCGCGCGCCAACCTCGCCAAAACCTTGCTGTACGCAATCAACGGCGGCGTGGACGAAAAGCTGAAGATTCAGGTGGGGCCAAAAACCGCCCCGCTGATGGACGAGGTACTCGACTACGAGACGGTGATGGATAGCCTGGACCACTTTATGGACTGGCTGGCGGTGCAGTACATCAGCGCGCTGAACATCATCCATTACATGCACGATAAATACAGCTACGAAGCCTCGTTGATGGCGCTGCACGATCGCGACGTTTATCGCACCATGGCCTGCGGCATCGCCGGGCTGTCGGTGGCGGCGGACTCCCTCTCGGCCATTAAATACGCGCAGGTGAAACCGGTGCGCGACCATACCGGGCTGGCGGTGGATTTTGTGATTGAAGGGGAATATCCGCAGTACGGTAACAACGATGAGCGCGTGGACAGCATTGCCTGTGATTTGGTCGAGCGCTTTATGAAGAAAATCCAGGTGCTGCCAACCTACCGCAACGCCGTACCAACGCAGTCCATTCTGACCATCACCTCCAACGTGGTGTACGGCCAGAAAACCGGGAATACGCCGGATGGCCGCCGCGGCGGCACGCCGTTCGCGCCTGGGGCAAACCCAATGCACGGACGCGACCGTAAAGGGGCCGTCGCCTCGCTCACCTCCGTGGCAAAACTGCCGTTCACCTACGCCAAGGACGGGATTTCCTACACCTTCTCCATTGTGCCAGCGGCGCTAGGCAAAGAAGACGCGGTGCGGAAAACTAACCTGGTCGGGTTGCTCGATGGCTACTTCCACCACGAAGCCCACGTCGAAGGCGGGCAGCATCTGAACGTGAACGTGCTCAACCGGGAGATACTGCTGGATGCCATCCAACATCCGGAGAACTATCCGAACCTGACGATTCGCGTTTCAGGCTATGCGGTGCGCTTTAATGCGCTGACGCGCGAGCAGCAGCAGGATGTTATCTCAAGGACGTTCACCCAGGCGCTTTAACGCAGGAAGTCTCCATTGTAGGCCGGTAAAGGCGTTTTTTAGTGAATTGGAGTGTGTTTGTCTCTCCTTTAGGTGCACGGTTGTGCACCTTTTTTTGCTTTGGCTATTCACCCAACGTTCTATTTAACGCCAGATATTGCAGTAGCATAATGGTCTTCGCATCCATTATCTCGCCGCTCGCCACCGCCTGCAGCGCGCGTTTCAGCGGCCACTCCAGCACCTCAATATCTTCGCCCTCTTCTTCCACACCGCCGCCGCGGCTAACGCGATCCTCATCCCGGTACTCCGCAATAAAGAACCACAGTTTTTCCGTCACCGAGCCCGGGCTCATAAAGGCGCGAAAGACCGGCTCGATGTGCGTAATGCGAAACCCAGTTTCCTCTTCCGCTTCGGCGATAATGCGGGTTTCTGGAGAAGCGCTGTCGAGCAACCCCGCCGCCGCTTCGATTAACAGGCCGTTGCCGTCATGGAGGTAAACCGGCATTCTGAACTGACGCGTCAGGACAACCGTTTTTTTGCGGCGATTGTACAGCAGCACCACCGCGCCGTGGCCGCGGTCATAGGCTTCGCGGCTCTGCTGCTGCCAGGTTCCGTCGCGACGACGCAGTTCAAACGTGTATTTCTTCAGGGTATACCAGTCGTCAGAAAGCAGCTGAGAATGAATATTTCTCACTAACGGCTCAATAGCGCTCATTTTTTCTCTCCTGTAGATGACATTTTGCAAGCTACCATGCACAATCATGCAACATCAAGAAAAAACACGCATGAGAGAAAACATGTTAGCCAGCCAACGAAAACAGCAGATCCTGGCGATTCTGGCCCGGGATAAGCAGGTACACTCCACCGAGTTAAGCCAACAATTTCAGGTATCAGAAGACTCGGTTCGCCGTGATTTAAGAGAGCTTGCCGCCGCCGGGCTGTTACAGCGCGTCCATGGTGGAGCGCTGCCGGTTTCTGCCGCCATTGCGCCGTTTGAAGCAAGAAAAAGCGTGCAGATAGACGCAAAAAAAACCATCGCCCAGAAGGCCGTATCGCTTATCGGCGCAGGCCAGGTTGTGATTATTGATGGCGGTACAACCACCACCGAAATGATCAAACTGCTGCCACACGACCTGCCCTTCACCGTTGTCACCCATAGCCCGAGCATTGCGGTTGGGCTGATTGATTACCCGGCCATTGAAGTGATTTTGCTGGGCGGGACGCTATTTAAACACTCCGTTGTCACCACCGGCTCTGCTCTGAGCGAATCAGCGAATCGCATTAACGCCGACCTGTTTTTTATGGGCGTAACCGGGGTGCATCACCGCGCGGGCTTTACCACCGGCAGCTTCGAAGAGGCGGGCGTGAAGCGTCTGCTCAGCGAGCGAGCCTCGGAGACTATCGTCATGGCCTCGCAGGAAAAAATTAACGCCGCTTCGGCCTTTGCCATTGGCGACCTGAACCTGGCAAGTACATTAATTGTCGACTGTGAGCTGGATGCGCCGCTGAAGAGCGCATTAGACAGCCACGGCGTGTCCGTTATCGTGTAGTGCCGTTTCTGTTTCCCGTTTATAGTCTGGCTTTGACCCGGAGAATGTAGGCAGCTCACAACTCTGTGGTCACCCGATTACGGTTCGTATTTTCGCATGATAGGCTTTTCAGATGATCCTCTCTGCTCTGGCCACGGCGACCGTATGAAGCACAGATTGACCTTTCAGATGAAGCTGTTTCTTTCGCTACTGGCCTTCTCCTGCCTGCTACTGGCGCTGCTCGGCGCGCTGCTGTTTCACTTTATCGACCGCCAGCTACACCATGATTTAGGGCAGCGGGCGCGGATACAGGCCAGTGAAATTGCGCTGATGCCGGGGTTGGCGCAACTGGTCGAGCGGCGGGATATTCCGGCTATCGCACGGCTCATTCAGCCGCTGCGGGCCGAAAGTGACGCCAGCTACATTGTGGTGGGCGACGCCCGCGAGCAGCACCTTTACCATTCGGAATCACCAGAGCGGCTCAACCTGCCGATGATCGGCGGCGATAACGCCGAAGTACTGCAGGGCAAAACCATTATCTCGATACGCAAAGGCGGGATTGGCGTTTCGCTTCGCAGCAAGGCACCCATTTTTGATAGCCAACATCAGGTGATCGGCATTGTCTCCGTCGGCTATCTCACCTCGTATATCGCCAATATCAACGCCCGCCTGCTGTGGCGTACCGGGCTGTACGGCATTGCTCTGCTGTTGCTGCTGTTTATGTTTTCCTGGGTGCTGGCCCGCACGCTAAAAAAGCAGATGTTCGGCCTCGAGCCGAAAGATATCGCCCAACTGGTGCTGCAACAAAAGGCGCTACTGGAGGCGATGTACGAAGGGGTCTTTGCGGTCAACGCCGATAAACAGCTCATCCTCATCAATCGTGCCGCCCGAGAGATGCTTAACCTTCGCCAGAGTGAGCAGGCGCTGCTCGGCAAGCCGCAGGATGAGGTCATTCAACTGCCTCCGGCCTTTTTTGCGCCGGGTAATACGGCCTATGATAGCCGTCATCACGATCACATCACCGTCCTGAATCATCGGGAAACCATCGTCAACCGCGTCGCCATTGAGGTAGAGCCGGGTACGCAAAGCGGCTGGGTTTTCAGCTTCCGTGACAAAAACGACATTACGACGCTCAGCAGCCAGCTAAGCCAGGTGACCCGCTACGCGGATAACTTGCGCATGATGCGCCACGAGCAGCTTAACTGGACCGCGACGCTGGTTGGCCTGCTGCAAATGCAGCGCTACGACGACGCCCTGCGCTATATCCGGGTGCAGTCGGAAGGCGCTCAGCAGGCGCTGGATTTCCTCTCAACCCAGTTTACCTCCCCGGCGCTGTGCGGCCTGCTGTTGGGTAAATACGTTGGCGCACGAGAAAAAGGCATTACGCTGACGTTCGACCCGGCCTGCCAGCTTTCGCGCCTGCCGCAAGGAATGAGCGAGACGGAGTTGATGTCGGTGATAGGTAATCTGGTCGATAACGCGATTGACGCCACCCTGAACACCCCGGCGCGCAATACGCCGGTCGAAGTGTATATTTCTGACCGCAACCACGAGCTGGTGATTGAGGTCGCCGACCAGGGCGGTGGCGTTGATGAAGCGATGAAGCCGCACATCTTTGAGCAAGGGTTTACCAGTAAGCCCGCCGACGGCAGCGAGTTAACCGGGTCAGAGCACGGTATCGGTCTGTACCTGGTTGCCGGCTACGTGCGCCGGGCGGGCGGCAGCATCGAAATCAGCGATAATTCCCCGCAAGGGACCGTGTTTTCGGTTTTCATCCCATTCCAGCCCCCTCTGGCCGCAGGACTTTCTCATGACTGATATCCGCCCTCTTGAGGTTGTTATTGTTGAAGATGAACCGCATCTGGCGCAGCTGCATCGGGAGTTTATTGAGCAAAACTTCCGTCTTCGTGTGGTGGGGATAGCCAGCACGCTGGCGCAGGCGCATGAGCTGATTCTCCGCCATCGACCGCGTCTGGTGCTGCTGGACAACTATTTGCCGGACGGCCAGGGCGTCGAGCTTATCGGCAGTCCTCTGCTGAAGCAGTTTGAGTGTTCGGTCATTTTCATTACCGCCGCCAGCGATATGCAGACCTGTAGCCATGCGATGCGCAGCGGGGCCTTTGATTATCTGATAAAGCCGGTGTTCGCCCACCGTCTGCAGGCGTCGCTGGAGCGGTTTATGCTGCTGGAGCATACGCTGCGACAGGTGAAAGTGGTGGATCAGCACGCGCTGGATAAGCTGTTTAATTTGCCTGCTGGGGAGGCTGCGGTGCAGCCGTCGACCAAGGGGATTGAGCCTGCGACGCTGGCGCGGGTGCAGCGGATTTTTAGCGACCATCCGGCGGTGAGTTGGTCGGTTGAGCAGGTGGTCGAGGAGGCGGGGATCAGTAAGACGACGGGGCGTCGGTATCTGGAGTACTGCGTGGAGATTGGATTTGTTGTGATTGAAATTCAGTATGGGAGTATTGGGCATCCACGGCGGTTATATCGAAGGGGAGCTCAGGAGTAGCAATTGCTGTATGCCGGATGGCGCTTCGCTTATCCGGCATAGAACGGCGAGCATTCCGTTCTTTCAAATCCCCACACTCGCGGTTTCTATGGTGTTAATTGCCGAAATAACGCCAACAATCACATTTCCACCAGCCGGCTATCTCCCCCCTCTTGCCTCCCTCTCTCCATCCGCTATGTTGACTTTTAGTTCTTCAAACGTAACTAAAAGGTTAATAATAATGTCGAACACTTTCCGTATCTCCCTACTCTCTGCTACCGTTTTCATGTCGTTCTCCGCCCTGTCCGCGCTGCCTCAGGGCTATCCGGCCGACTACCAAAAAGTCGTCGATGCCGCCACCAAAGAAGGCAAAGTGGTTATCTACTCCACCACCGACACCAAAGCGGCCGGGCCGCTGATTCAGGGCTTTGAAGCCGCCTACCCGGGCATCAAAGTCGAATACAACGACATGAACAGCACCGAACTGTACAACCGCTTCATCAGCGAGCAGGCCTCCGGCGGCGGCAGCGGTGATGTGGTCTGGAGCTCTTCCATGGACACCGCGATGAAGCTCGCGACCGATTACGCCATGGAGTACGTTTCTGCCGAACAAAAACAGCTGCCGAAATGGGCGGTCTGGCATAACAAGGCCTACGGCACCACCTATGAACCGGTGGTGTTTATCTACAACAAACGCCTGATCCCAGCGGCTGACGTGCCGGACTCACACGCCGCGCTGGCGAAGTTGGTTGCCGGTCAGGTCGATAAATTCAAAAGCAAAGTCACTACCTACGATATCGAAAAATCCGGCGTTGGCTTTATGCTGTCAGTTATGGATTACAAAGCCGATCCTAACTACTTCAAAACGCTGGCCGACATAGCCAAAGGCGGCTTAGCGGTGCAGTCCTCCACCGGCACGATGATGGAAAGGGTCTCTTCGGGTGAAAATCTGATTGGCTACAACATCCTCGGCTCCTACGCCGAAGCGCGCGCCAAAACTGACCCGTCACTGGGTATCTCCTATCCGAAGGATTACACCCTGGTGCTGTCGCGCGTCTCCTTCATCAGCCAGCAGGCCGAGCACAGCAACGCCGCCAAGCTGTGGATGGACTACGTGCTGTCTGAAAAAGGGCAGAACATTCTGGCAAATCAGGCAGATATCCCGTCTATCCGCAACGATATCGAAGGCAAAAACGACATCGATGGCATGACAAAAATGCTGGGTAACGCGCTGAAGCCAATCCCGGTTGATGAATCATTACTGGAATACCTACAGCCGAAAAAACGTCTGGACTACATCAAACAGTGGCGTGAAGCCGCGGCCAAATAAGCGCCTGAATCACGCGCGCCTTCGCTGGCGCGCTGTGTTCTCGCTTCCTGAATTCGTGTTATCGGATCTCTTCGCTTATGAACGCATTACGTAGAAAGTGGCAGAGCCTGCCGCGCGGCATCGTCGTGCTGATAACCGCGCTGGCAATCTACACGCCGCTGTCGTTTATCGTGATACAAAGCTTCCTGTCCGCGCCGTTTTTCTCCCCGGCAAAGGCCTGGAGCCTTGAATCTTTTGGCTTTATTTTTACCGACCCTGACTTCTATAAGGCGCTGAAAAGCGGGTTTATCCTCGCCTTCGGCCTGGTCATCATCGCCATTCCGCTGGGCGGCATTCTGGCCTTCCTGATGGTGCGTACCGACCTGCCCGGCAGACGGTTGATTGAGCCGCTGATCCTGGTGCCTATTTTTGTCTCGCCGATGGTGCTGGCGTTTGGCTACGTGGTCGCCGCCGGCCCGGTGGGCTTTCTGTCGCTGTGGGCACAGTCACTGATTGGCTTCGTGCCGTGGAACATCTACGACATGTCGAGCATCGTGGTGATTGCGGGTCTGACGCACGTGCCACACGCCTACCTCTATATCTCGTCGGCGCTGCGAAGCGTCAGTTCGGACGTGGAAGAGGCCGCGCGTATCTCCGGCGCTTCCCCGCTACAGGTGATGACCTCGGTCAGCCTGCCGATGGTTCGGCCATCGATTCTGTACGCCGTCGTGCTGCTGTTTTTCCTCGGTCTGGAAGTGTTCGGCCTGATGCTGGTGCTGGGCGACCCGGAAGGCAACATGGTGCTGGCGACCTACCTGTACCAGTTAACCAACAAGCTCGGCACGCCGTCGTACCACCTGATGGCGGCGGTCGCCGTGGTGCTTATTTGCCTGACCATTCCGCTAGTGATGCTGCAACGCCGCCTGATGCGTACCGCTAACCGCTTCGTCACGATGAAGGGCAAGGCTTCACAGGCCCGCGCGCTGCCGCTTGGCAAATGGCGCTGGATAGCCGGTGCCGTGGTGGCGTTCTGGCTAACCATCACCATCGGCGTGCCGCTGATGGGCGTGGTGCTGCGCGCCTTTATCTCCAACTGGGGCGTAGGCGTTTCGCTGTGGGATGAACTGTCGCTTAGCACCTTCCGCACCATCTGGGAGCAGCCTAACCTGCTGCGCGCCATCGTTAACTCGATGGCGATTGGCGTAATCGGCGGCGCGCTGGCGGTAGGCTGCTATCTGTTTATCGGCATCGCCATGCACCGAAAACCGGATAACACCACCCGCTTCCTCGACTACAGCGTGCTGGTTCCCCGCGCGGTCCCCGGCCTGCTCGCCGGTCTGGCGTTCCTGTGGGTATTCCTGTTCTTACCGATGTGGCTCGATAACGCGCTGAAATCCGGCTGGCTTTCCGGTATGCCATGGTCGCAGTGGCTGCGCGATAACCTGATTGTCTGGCTGCGCGGTCTTCGCAGCACCATGTTCAGCGTCTGGCTGGCCTACACCGTCGTGTGGATGGCCTACGGGCTGCGGCTTATCTCCTCAACGCTATTGCAGGTGGGGCCAGAGCTGGAAGAAGCCGCGCGCAGCACGGGCGCCTCGCGCGGGCAGATCACCCGCCACGTGACCATTCCGCTATCGCGCTACGGGTTGATTGGCTCCTGGCTTTTGATGTTCCTGATTTTTGAGCGCGAGTACTCAACGGGCGTCTATCTGCTGTCGCCGGGCACGGAGACCATCGGCTCGATGCTGGTTTCTCTGTGGGCGGCGGGCGCTATCGACATCGTTGCCGCGCTGTCGTTTATCAACATTGTGTTGGTGGTGATTGGCCTGGGTATTGCCCTTCGTTTTGGAGTGAAATTACATGATTGAATTATCGGTCGAGAACCTGCACTTAACCTACGGCGATAACCCGGTATTAAAAGGCGTGACCATGAACCTCAAGCGCGGCGAAGTCGTGTCGCTACTGGGGCCATCGGGCAGCGGTAAAACGACTCTGCTGCGCGCCGTCGCGGGATTAGAAAAACCGACGCAGGGGTCGATTACTATCGGCAACAACAAGGTTTACGACGGCACCCCGCGTAGCGAAATCCCCGCAGAGGAGCGCAATCTGGGACTGGTGTTCCAGTCCTACGCCCTGTGGCCGCATAAAACCGTGTTTGAGAACGTGGCCTATCCGCTCAAGCTGCGTAAAGTGCCTACACAGGAGATCAACCAGCGGGTGCAGGGCGTACTGGATCAGCTTGGCCTTGGCCATCTGGGCAAACGCCATCCGCACCAGCTTTCTGGTGGCCAGCAGCAGCGCGTGGCGATTGGCCGCGCGCTGGTCTACAACCCGCCGGTGATTCTGCTCGATGAGCCGCTGTCCAACCTTGATGCCAAGCTGCGCGAAGAGGCTCGCGTGTTCCTGCGCGAGCTTATCATCAAGCTCGGCCTCTCGGCGCTGATGGTGACGCACGATCAGAACGAAGCGATGTCGATTTCTGACCGCATTCTGCTGCTTAACAATGGCAAAATTGAACAACAGGGCACGCCGCAGGAGATGTACGGCTCACCGAAAACGCTGTTCACCGCCGAATTTATGGGCAGCAACAACCGTCTGCACGGCAAAGTGACTGAAATCCGCGACGGTAAAGCGCGCGTAGAAGGTAGCGGCTGGGCGCTATGGGGCCAGGCCGGAGAAGGCGTGCAGGTGGGCAATGAAGGCACGGCGGTGATCCGCGTCGAGCGCGTGGCGATGGTCGATGGGCCGGGAGATAATCAGCTTGAGCTGCCGTTGGTCACCAGCATGTACCTCGGTGACCGCTGGGAGTACCTGTTCCGTACCTCAGGGGATGATTTTGCCATCCGCGCCTACGGTAACGAGGTGCGCGACCCGCAGCACTGCCACCTGTCGCTGCCGGAAAATCACGTCTGGGTGTTCCCAAAATCCTGATGTTCCAGGGGGCGGCGCTTGCCGCTCCCTTGTCCTTGCTGATTTATAGCGATCTCAGCCGCTGTACGTTCAAACTTTCCAGCTTGCCATCCAGAATCGCCAGAAAATCGTCGTGATAGGACATAGCGACATGCTTTTTCAAATCGGCCTCTGATTTCCAACGCTCAATAAACACGAACGACACTTTGCCTTCGTTTGCCAGCACGCGTACGTCCGCAATCGCCCTGCTTTCGTGAAGATCGTACTGCAGACATCCCGCTTCCTGATGGGTGAGCGGCACCATGGCTTTCGCGGCATGGCGGACGGCGTCGAGGTGTTCGGGGAGAGGCGTGAGTGTGGCTACGATCTTAACTTCGCTCATGAAAGAAGGCCTTGGTTTGAGTGAATGACATCATAAAGCGTAGTTGGGGAGAGACGGTGTAGCCAGAAGATTGCCCCCGTCACTCCCCTGCTTTCTCAGCGTCGGCTCATCGCCAGCTTCGCGGCAAACAGCAGGAACAGGCACCCGGTAGTGCGATCCATCCATTTCACCACAGCAGGCTTTTTCAGCACTCCAGAGGCGTAGCGAGTGGCAGTAATCAGCGTCAGCGACCAGAGCGTGCCGATCAATACGTGGATGGTGACCAACAGGAACGTCCAGCCGATGGGTGAATGCCCGGTCGGGATAAACTGCGGCAAGAAGGAGACGTAAAAGATGCCCATTTTCGGGTTCAGCACGTTCCCCAGCATCCCGCGCAGGAACCAGTTGTTTGACGAGTTCGCTTCCCCTTGATTGAGGCTGAACTGCTGGCGCGGGCGCAAGAGTAGCTGAATGCCTAACCAGCAAAGGTATGCCGCCCCGCAATATTTCAGCAGCGTGTAGGCAAACTCAGACACCGCCAGTAAAGCGCCGAGCCCAAAGGCCACCAGCGCGCCCCAGATAAAACATCCCGCATCAATGCCTAACGCAGCATGGAACGCTTTTCGACCACCTTCAACGGTCGCAGTACGGAGGATGAGCGCGGTATCAAGGCCCGGGGTTAAGGTCAGAAGCGTTGCGGCGAGGGTATAGGCAAGGAGTGCATCGGTGACGGACATGTTGTGGCTCCGAAAGAGATGAGGTTACTGGAGGCGGGGTGGTTTTGCAACGGGCAAGATAATAGTGCTCACTGAGGGACAATATCGGTGTTCGCACAGCAAACAGCCAAATAACGTTTTCCGAACCCGGTCACACTTTTCCGCCTTGCGGATACCCCTTCAAAAACGACGTGTTATCATTCACCGCGTAAATACCTTTCAACTCAACCCGAGGCTTTGATGCTGGAGAATGTAATCATCCGATAATCAGCTTCCCGACCTTTTCAGGCCGGACTGGTTATCAATGCGCCGAAATCGAATGCGGACACCGCGGTGTGTTTGCACGTTTTGCACATGATGATTAAACAGGTTTTCCAGTATGAATTTATCCCGTCAGGAACAACGTACCTTACACGTTCTCGCCAAAGGTGGCCGAATCGCGCACGTCCGCGATGCATCAGGCCGCGTCACCGCCGTTGAATGCTACACCCGAGAAGGGCTGTTGCTCACCGACTGCACCCTCGCCACGTTCAAAAAACTCAAAACCAAAAAGCTCATCAAGTCCGTCAACGGTCAGCCCTATCGTATCAACACCACCGGGCTGAATAACGTTCGCGCTCAGCTTGATAACCGCTAAGGAGAGTTTCTATGACAGTACGCCCTTTCACATGCCTAACCCGATAACAGGAATTCACTCATGGATATCCCACGTATTTTTACGATTAGCGAAAGTGAACACCGCATTCATAACCCCTTTACCGCAGAAAAATACGCCACGCTGGGCGGCGTATTGCGCATGAAGCCTGGGACGCGAATCCTTGACCTTGGCAGTGGTTCGGGGGAGATGCTCTGCACCTGGGCCCGCGATCACGGCATTACGGGTACCGGCATCGACATGAGCCCGCTCTTCACCGCGCAGGCAAAGCGGCGTGCGGAAGCACTCGGTGTTAGCAGCCGGGTTCATTTCATTCATAACGACGCCGCCGGATATGTGGCAGGAGAAAAATGTGATGTAGCCGCCTGCGTCGGCGCAACATGGATTGCCAATGGGTTTGCCGGGACGGTCGGGTTGCTGGCGCAAAGCCTTAAACCGGGCGGGATCATGCTCATCGGCGAACCTTACTGGCGTCTGCGACCAGCATCAGACGAGATAGCTCAGGCCTGTGGCGTCAGCTCTCTCGCCGATTTCCTGACGCTCCCGGGGGTTGTCAGCGCGTTCGATGACCTCGGCTACGACGTGGTGGAAATGGTCCTGGCCGACCAGGAAGGATGGGACCGGTATGAAGCGGCAAAATGGCTGACCATGCGCCGCTGGCTGGAAGCTAACCCTGACGACGACTTCGCAGCGGAAGTCAGGGCCGAGCTCAACATCTCGCCGAAACGCCACGTCACATACACGCGGGAATACATTGGCTGGGGCGTTTTCGCGCTTATCGCCAGATAACAACAGGTTCCCGGCCTCTCTAACACAGAAGGTCGGGAACACAAGATTTCACCTGAGCGTTGATCTGATGCATCACCTGCACAATACACATTCAGTATGTTTATTAATCAGAATATCACCCTAAGGAGCATCCTATGTCACAACATGAACAGTTCTGCCAGGCTTGCGGCATGCCAATGTCGGCACCCGATGCACACAGTGCCAGTGATAAATATTGCGCGTACTGTAGCGACAGCAACGGTAATCTGAAATCCTGGGAAGAAGCGGTGTCAGGCCTGGCAAGCTTCCTCGATTCCTGGCAGAAAGTCGGCCCGGAAGAGGCGCAAAAGCGGGCAAAACGTTATCTGACGGCAATGCCAGCCTGGGCACATAAAGCGGACGAGTGAAGAGAGAAGCCTGGATGGTTTTGGGGCTACTGCGGGCTTGCGGTTGATTTTGGTCGATCTGGGAAGCGTTTGAAATGGTGCGATAATAGGAACAACACCTATACACTATTTTATTGATTACTAATAAAAATTAACTGTTTCATCTTTGTTGATACCCCCAAAGATACCCCCAATGGATTTTTTGTGTTCGTAGTGGGAGATTATTACTTGCCGAGAACTCCTTTTGAACACGCCGCACAATAGCGGATTATGTCTAGAAGTGGCGTGCCCAACAGAAGCATGAGCCTAACACTGGATTGATATTGCTACTATCCGCATTGTCTTAGTGGAGGTAAGAGCAATGGCTACAGGTGAGATACTGTTTTATTGTATGAGCATGGTATTATAAGACCACAAGAAAAAAACAAGATTGAGGGGCCTGATGAACGCAGGAGAGATTGGAACTGAAGCCGGGCGTATTTTTGAATACAACTTACCAAGCCATTGGATTTTCCGAAGTCAAGAGGATCAAAATGATTTTGGTATTGATGGAGAAATTGAACTCAAAGATGGTAGTGGCAAAGCTCTTGGGAAAGAGAGTGTTTTCAAAGTTCAGATTAAGGGTGAAGAGAACTCAACCTTTATTCATGACAATAGCTTATTATCATTTACTCTCAAAACAGAGCGTTTGAGATATTACTTTGAATTTAAAGTACCTGTTATTTTAGTTGTGGTAGAGATCACATCAGAGAAAATATTTTGGCTCCCAATAACAAACAATGAAACATTAAGAGAAAAGGCATCAAAATCTAATCAAACTGATACAGTTCAAGTTCATATTCCAATTGAAAATACACTGATCAGAAAAGACATAGCATCAGCAAATAAAATATTAGACGCTGCCATAGATTGTTGGGATTACTTGAACATTAAGGGGCTTAAAGATTCTGTTGTCAGATATCCAATCATTAGCCCTTCAACTCTCGATAAGAAAATTGAAGATATAGGTGAAGCATTATATAAAGCGTATCATCAGCAGTTGGATAATCTTTTATCTGAAAGAAAATATGATGCTGTTTTTGAACGCTCTAACGAAATAAGCCATTCACCAATAGTTCCTGCAAAAGATAGATTTATAGCAGTTTTATATTACTTACAAGCATTCCAAATCTCTCCTTATACTAATATTAAAAGAGAAATTTACAGAGAAAATTTTTATATTTGCCAACATTTAATATTATTAGCTAGAGAGCAAAAAAGCCGGATTCACAGATTAATTGCTTTTGGTAAATCACGGAAAGCAAAATTTAAGGCTCAGTTGGATCAGCTTCATGCGACCCATCATTCCGTCAATCACTTTGAAGAAAAATCTTTAGAGCGTTATATTTTCAATGATCAAACTCAAATAATGTATAGAGATTGCTGCATATCCCTACAAAAGATCATTGAGTTATGTAATAGGATGACAAGAAACGGGCAATATCACATACTTGCAGATTTTTTTGTTGATATCTATGCGTCGATTTTAATATTCAAAGGAATCCATGAAGCACGAGGTTCGAAGGAAACAATTGATTTTCTAGACGATTGGTATGAAAGAATGTCATTATTAGTAATGACATATTGTGTATTATCAAAAGATATTGAAAAAATTGAAAAATTATACTTTCTTACTGCCACCTTGCTAAAACAAAACCCTAAAGCAACCCAACCCCATCGGAAGATGATTCTTTCAACTTTTCCTGATTTTGAGGAAGCCCTAACAGAAATAGAGAATCATGTTATCAGTCTTGACAGTCAAAAAGATTTTTATGATCTTACAACTGAAGAGCAAAAAGAATACTTCTTGAGTATGGCCAAAAATCTAGGAATGGATCCTGATGACCCACAAGGAGAACATCATGAATTCCTTAAAATTGGATTTGCTAATTATGACCCCACAAATATAATGAAAAATTGTGAGCATTTATTTGTTCATTATCGTCCCGGAGGAATATTTGCCCAATCATTGAGAATGCACTCTCTAGGTGGCATGCATCTTTTGATCTGCTTAAAGCACAGACATGCACAAGGAACCGGAAATTTATTAAGTCAATTATATGATAGTACTGGCAGCTATGATTTCGGTAATAGTTTCAAACAATCAAATTGTGATAAATGCACGGATTGTAAACCCAGAGAGGATGGCTGGTCATGGAGTCTCAAATGGTATTCAAAAGAAGTCGAACGTCATAAAGATCTTCTTAAGAAGTATAGATTTTAATTACCTACCATTGTTTATATTTCAGATTAAGTGGCTGCCGGGTATAGGCCACTTAACATGTATTTACATACTCTGTGACCTGCCCCCACGATTAGATACAACACTCAGTTAGTAACGTCGGAATCTTCATTCTCAGAATGACCCTTTCTCCAGCCCGCTGCAAATTCAGACGGTGTCTGATAATTCAGCGTG